>NZ_MAUH01000008.1:0-117181 GCF_001693475.1 Chryseobacterium sp. CBo1 | reverse complement strand
ATCCTACCGCCATCAATCATGTTCTGTCTGTCAATTATTACGACACTTATCCTTTAGGAACACCAGGTTTTACCCCAACACTTCCAGGCAATGCAGCAATCACGGATAATTTTACGCAAAACGTAAATACCAAAAGTTTACCTTTAGCTTCTTATGTAAAAAACATTGAAGACGATAACTGGACGAAGAACTACACCTGGTACGACAATAAAGGAAGAGCCATTGCAACACATTCGATCAATCATTTGGGAGGTTATACCAAGACAGAATCCCAGCTTGACTTTTCGGGAACTCCGAAACAGGTTGTAACAAGGCATAAAAGGCTTGATACCGATGTTGAACGTTTGATTACAGAAAATTTCACGTATGATCATCAAAACAGGTTGTTAGAACACACGCATCAGGTTGACGGTAATGCTGTGGAATATTTAGCCCAAAACGAATACAATGAACTTTCACAGCTGAAAAGTAAGAAAGTTGGTGGAACAAGTGCAGGAAACGGACTACAGACAGTAGATTATGCCTATAACATCCGAGGCTGGATGACCGGAATCAATGATCCGAATGATTTAAGTGGCGGAGATTTGTTTGGATATAAGATTAAGTACAATAATCCGGTTTACAGTGGCATAGCATCAGGAAGATTTAACGGTAACATTGCGGAGATCGACTGGAAAACATCTGCTGCAAATAGTCTAAAGAGATATACTTACTCCTATGACGGCTTAAACCGATTAAAGGATGCCGTATATACGGATCCCGAGCAGACGAATCCTTACAGCAATAATTATAATGAGCACTTAACCTATGACCTTAACGGGAACATCAAAACACTTAAAAGATTTGCTTTTCCGGGCATAGGTGCACCAACAGCTTTAATGGTTGATGATCTGGATTATCAGTATGCGGGTAACCGTCTGACTCAGATTATTGAAAGTGCATTGAATCATACGGGTTATGAAGGTGGCAATAATTTAATCAGTTATGATGACAATGGTAATATGATTAACATGAAGGATAAGAACATTCAAAGTATCTTTTATAATCATCTTAATCTCCCTAATTACTTTTCTATTCCACAAATTGATTGGTCAGGGCTTTTAGTTCCTGTAACTCTCAGTTATCTTTATAGGGCAGACGGGACTAAACTACGTAAAACTTACAGCACCGGAGGCGGAAGAGGACAGTCTACCAGCAGCAGCATTACAGATTATTTGGATGGTTTTCACTATAATTATAATGAAACAATAGCTCCATGTGAATGGTGTCGTAGTGAGGTAGCTTTTGAAGAGCAAGCCTATCAACAGAGAGATATAATTCTGGATCCTAGTGGGGGTTTTCCTCCTCCAATTAATCCCACCTGGGTTTTAAGTTTTGTTGCGACATCTGAAGGTTTTTACAGTTTTACAGAAAATCGTTATATTTACCAATACGCTGATCATTTAGGTAATTCGAGGATCAGCTATGCAAAAAAGGCAGATGGCAGTTTGGAAATTACAGATAAAAATGATTATTACCCATTTGGACTAAATCATATTGGAGGGGCCAAAAGTTTATTAGGAGGGTATCAAAATTATAAGTACAACGGTAAGGAACTTCAAGAGACGGGAATGTATGATTACGGCGCAAGATTTTATATGCCGGATATTGGTAGATGGGGTGTTGTAGATCCGCTGGCGGAACAAAGCAGGGCTTGGTCTCCATATCGTTATGCTTATAATAATCCCTTAAGATTTATCGATCCAGATGGAAGATCAGAAAGTGATTGGGTACAAAGGGGAAGTCAAGTTTTCTTTGATGATAAAGTTAAGTCTCAGGCAGATGCAGTTGCAACTTATGGAGAAACGGCACAACATCTTGGAGAAGGTAGTACATTAACCACAAAAGTAAACGGAGAAGTAACATCACAATATACATTTCATAATAACGGAACGGTAAGTAGTGATTTAGGTCCTTTGGACAATAGATTTGACCATACAACTCAAGGAGGAACAACCATTATGGCTTCAAATTCAACAGGAGGTTATGGAGCTCTTAACTACGGAAACGTTGCTACAGGTGCTGCTTTAGAGCAAGGTTCAGGTATTGCACGGGTAGGATCTAATTATAAGCTTTACACCGCTACTCAAACAGGACGTGTATTTCACGGAAATCAGCACGTTAAAACCTACAGTATTTCTAAATTTGGAACCAAATTAGGATATGTAGCAGCAGGAGCAGGCTTGGTAATGGATGGTATTGGTGTTTATAACTATACTCAAAATCCAAATGCACCAGATGCTGTTACTCCTACAAAAGCTGCCACCAACACAGGAATGTCGGCTTGGGGAATATTAGGAGGTCCTTATGGGGTTATGGTATCTGCTGCTTATGGTGGAATGGAAGCAATATATCCGGGAGGTGTTGAAGGTGCTATGAATGATAATACTAAGTTTCAGTCAGAATTAGATAACGGAGTTAATAAAGCGGGTCCGAATAGAGTGTATATAATTCCAAGAGGTCCTAAATAAATGATAATATTATGAAAAAAATAAAAAAATATTATCATTACTTCTATTATAGGATTTACCGTTTTATAGAGTATACTTCAGAGCAAATGGGAGGTAAGTTTTTGACGGAGTTTAAAGCAGGAATTACAGTTATGGCTTTTGAAATCTGGTCACTTCTGTCTATTTATAATTATTATACTATAATTACAAAACAGAATCTACATTTATCATTTAAAAATCCTTTGATATATATTCCTTTTATAGTAATTATTTTATTAAAATGGCAAAACTTTTCTTCAAAAGAACAATGGTTTTTATACCATCAACAGTTTGATGCTTTACCTAAAGCAGTTAATAAAAAAGGCGGTTGGATTGTATTGGGAATAGCAGTATTTATTATACTAAATTTAGTTTTCTCCTTTTATCTAATGATGCAGATAGACTGGAGTAAATATAGATGATACAAAAAACCTCGCAAATTGCGAGGTTTTTTTGTGTTTTAATTTCCAAAATGACAACTAAAAATCTATAAAATAAGTTGTCAAATTGGCAACAAATATTTTTATTTTCATCTGAAAAAGGCGTTTTATTTACAGATTAGCAAATGCTTTTCTGGTTTTACAATCCCGAATGTAAGTATCAATAAGATCGTAAAGCCTCGCTCCCGCACGATTGTATCGTGTGGCAACTGAAACAAATCCCTCGCTTTTAGCGAGGGATTTTGCATTTATCTTAAACAAACCTAATGACAACTCTCCACACCATGCCTATGATTCGGATCCGTATTATGACAATCAATATCATGTCCCGGCGAAATTTTCATGGCTTCGGCTCTTGGAGAAATGTAAGGAATGCCTAATTCTAAACCTCTTAATATAAAAAGTCCACCCAAAAGGATCATGAGAACCGGGATGGCTTTTAAAATTTTTGTTCTGAATGCCTGATTAACGAGATTTCCGACCAAAACAATGGCAAACATGAATGGAAGTGTTCCCAATCCGAATAATGCCATGTATGAGGCGCCCTGCCAGATTCCGCCACTTGCAAGACTTGCGGTGAGCGCCATGTAAACCATTCCGCAGGGAAGAAATCCATTCAGAATTCCGGTGGTGAATCTTGAGCGGTAATCAGACTTCTGAAGCAATTTTCCTAAATTGGATTTAACCTTAAAAAGAAATTTAGAAATAAAAGGAATTTTCGAAGCAAAATCTTTTCCGCCAAAAGAAAATAATGCCATAATGATCAGCAAAACGCCCACTGCAATGGTAAGATATTGCTGGAAACCTGCCATTTCGAATCCTTCACCGATAATTCCTAAAACTGCTCCCAGAAATGCATAGGTGAAAATTCTTCCGAACTGATAGGTAAGATTCTGAAGATAATAATTGGTAGCCTGTTTTTTGGTTAACCCCATCGACAGCGCAATAGGACCACACATTCCGATACAGTGAAAGCCGGATGCGAAGCCTAAACCAATGGCCGATATGATGAGTGCTATTTCCATATCACATCATAATCGAGACGGTAGTCGGTTTTATCTTTTTTCCAGGTCAGTCTTAGCGTATAATTTCCATTTTTTAGAACTGCTGCCGGAATGGTGAAAGAATTGGCAGCATCCAGAGTGATCTCTTTTTTAATGTCTAAATTCTGGTCATCGGAACGGTTCAGCACGAAGCTTACTTTTGTGTTGGTATTGTTTATTTCTGCAGGAAATTTGATGGTAATTCCGGAAGTGCTTTGAGAGTAAACAGGCTTTTCTTCAAGGTCATCTGCTCGCTTTTTAGCATCAATTACATTTTGATACTGAAGTTCTTCTTCGTAATATTTGTCGGTAACCATTTCAGAATTTTTCTGTCCGTTTGGAAAAAGAAAAACCATCGACAAAATAAATATAATAAATGAGGCAAGTGCTAAAAAAATACCGTGTCCCCAAGTGAAATTTTTCATAATTGATAAGATTGATGTTGTATGAAGTGTTAATTAAATTAATAAAACAATTCATTTTAGATTTAATTTTTTTAAAACTGAAGCTTGAAAGGTCCTTCAAAATAGGTTTGATAAGAATCAATTAACTTCCCTTTCATATCGTAAACTCCGATGGTGATGTTTTGTTTGGATAAATTCATTTCAGTTTCCGGGAAACTGATATTGATCGTTCCTTTTGAAATTTTATCACGATCTACCGTAATTTTACTTGAAGAACTGAATCCGATTTCAGCATGCGCCGGATCAATGACTTTAATGGTTACAATTTTCTTGTCGTTGGTTTTGTTTAAGAAAGTGTAATTGTAAGTATTAATAATTTTTCCGTCTCTTACAAAGAATGTACTTCCTGCGGGTTTGATGAATTTTGCTTCCATTTCGCCACGGCTGGAAAGCAGAAATCCTAAAAATCCTACCAGTAAAACAAGAACAACGGCAAAACCTTTCATTCTTCCGGTAAATTTATATGGAGCTCCGGTTTCAATTTCTTTTTCGGATGCATAACGAATCAATCCTTTCGGAAGACCCACTTTCTCCATTACTTCATCACAGGCGTCAATACACGCTGTACAGTTTACACATTCTAATTGCTGTCCGTCTCTGATGTCGATTCCGGTCGGACAAACCACTACACACTGATAACAGTCTATGCAATCACCTTTTCCAACTGCTTTTCTGTCTTCACCTTTTCTCCATTTTGAACGGTTTTCACCTCTTTTAAAATCATAAAAAACATTAATCGTTTCTTTATCAATTAAAACACCCTGTAATCTTCCGTATGGACATACCAATGTACAAACCTGTTCTCTGAACCATGCAAATACAAAATAAAATGCCGCCGTAAAGAGAATCATCACCATAAAATTGGTCGGGTTGGCAAACGGACCTTGTGACACGATATTCAATACCTCTTCATACCCGACAATGTACATAAACATAAAATGGGTAATGATTAGTGAAATAATAATGTAAACCGACCATTTCAGGCTTCGTTTCCAGATTTTTTCGGTATTCCATTCTTGTCTGTCCAGCTTCATTTGCTTATTACGGTCTCCTTCGATCAGGTATTCTATTTTACGAAATACAGATTCCATAAAAATTGTCTGAGGGCAGATCCACCCGCAGAAAATTCTTCCGAATGCTATCGTAAAAATGATAATGAAAATAAGAGATGCAATAGCGCCTAAAGTAAGGATGAAAAAATCCTGTGGATAAAAAGGCTGTCCTACGATGAAAAATTCTCTGTCGATGACATTGAACATAAAGAACGGATTTCCGTTGATCTTGATAAACGGAACAGCAAAATATACGATAAGCAAGATATAGCTTACCAGATTTCGGTAATTGGTATATTTTCCTTTTGGTTTTCTTGGAAAAACCCATTTTCTTTTTCCGGATTGTTCCATTGTTCCTATAGAATCTCTATAGGTTTCAGGGTCTAAAACCTGTCCCTGTCCGCCGCGAGCGGCTTCTTCGTCTATTTTTGACATTTTCTCTAGGTTTTAAAAACGAAAAAACATAATTCGTTACTATTTTATTTAATAACAAATTATGTTTTTTCATATACTTTTCTATTTTTTTAATTACTGTTTTTCCCAATGCGCTTCGTCACCGTATGGAGGTGCACCGCCTTCAGCCGGAGTAATTGTTTTTTTCATCTGGTTGATCGAGTAAACGTAAGCTGCAACTTTCTCGATATCGCTTCCGGTTAAGACTCCGTTTTTACCCCAAGCCTGCATTGCCGTTCCTGTTACCCCATTTTCAACAACGTGGAATACGTTTTTGAATAATGTTTTTTCAGGCTGATTGTGCCAGAAATTATCGGTAAGGTTAGGACCAATACCTCCTTTACCTCCATCTGAGTGACAAGATACACAGTTTGATTTGAAGATTTCTTCACCTGCTGCAATATTGTCTTCAGAAAATTTCGCCGATTCTATAGTCACCGGTGGCTGTTCTGCAAGATACTTCGCAATGGCAGCTTCCTGTGTTTTATATTCCTGGTCATATTCGCTTAGCGGATGTGCAAAATCTGTAAATGAATAAGCACAGATATATACGATACAGAAAACCGTACCAAAGTAGAATAAACCGACCCACCATTTTGGCAACTGGTTATCCAGCTCCATAATTCCGTCAAAACCATGGTCGATAAGAATATCTTTCTCTTCCGTATCAGACTGCTTTTTGAAAGCTGCTGAATATAATCTTGTGAAATAAGGAATCTTTTTCTCAGCCAAATATGCTGATTTCTCTTCAGCAGTTAGCTTTTTAAATTTATTGTTTTCAATTAAATCTCCGATTGCAGAGTGGATGTATGCTAAAACGGCACTGATCACCACCGTACCCCAGAAATAAGGAGAAGTTAAAAACGAATAGCTTTGTACAAACAAATAATAAAAAATTACTAATAGTACCGTAATTATTAAGATGTTTACAAAAACCGGTGTTCTTTGTCTCATAATAAATAGTTTAATTTTTTAAATTAAAATCATCTTCGTCATCCTCAAGCGGAGCGTGTTCTTCTTCTCTGTAGTATTTTTTAGGTCTGCTGAAGACATAAATTAACAGTGCTACGAAGAACAGCATAAAGAATATCAGAGCCAATGTCTGGTAAAAACCTGCGTTTTCGGTATTGGATAATATGTCTTTAAAGTTTTGAGGAATCATCGGAAACTTTTAATAATTTTAGTTAGTACTTGCTGTTTTAATTTCAGTTGTTTTAATATCTGTACCCAATCTCTGAAGATAAGAGATCAATGCTACGATTTCTTTTTTCTCCAATTCTCCTTTTGGTCTCTTTGCATAAGCATCTTTCAAATCAGCTGCTTCTACAAAAATATCTTTTACGATTTTTGCTGCCTGATTGTCTGCCCATTGATCTGCAGAGTCAATTTGCGCTTTTGTATAAGGTACATCGTAAGTATTCTTCATGAATTTCAGCTTGTCGACCATTTTAGATCGGTCAAGATTATTTGAAATCAACCAAGGGTAACGAGGCATGATAGAACCTGCAGAAGTTGATCTTGGGTTATACATGTGCTTGTAGTGCCAAGAACTTGGGTTTTTACCACCTTCTCTGTGCAAATCCGGTCCTGTTCTCTTAGATCCCCAAAGGAAAGGTCTGTCGTAAACGAATTCACCTGCTTTAGAGTACTGTCCGTTTTTACCGTTAAATCTTACGATCTCATCTCTGAATGGTCTTACCATCTGAGAGTGACAAGCGTTACATCCTTCTCTGATATATAAATCTCTACCTTCAAGTTCCAGTGGTGAATAAGGCTTCACTGCAGAAATTGTCGGCACACTTTTCTTTAATGATAAAGTAGGAATAATTTCTACCATACTTCCGATCGAAATCGTTAAGAAAGATAAAACTCCTAATAATAAAGGCATTCTTTCCAACCAAAGGTGAGTACCTTCTCCTTCTTTTCTCTTGTTGCTGATGTTTGCCAATGCAGGTGCTTCAGCAGGAACTTCTTTCTGGAATGATCCTTTCTTGATTGTCATGTAAAGGTTTACCACCATAAACAGACCTCCGGTAAGATAGAATAAACCTCCTACGAATCTCATTTTAAAATAAGGAATGATCGCCGTAACGGTATCCAACCAGTTTTTCCATAATAATGTTCCGTCCGGGTTGAATTGCTTCCACATCAAACCTTGTGTAAATCCTGAAATATACATCGGAACTGCATAGAAAATGATTCCTAAAGTACCTAACCAGAAATGCCAGTTAGCCATTTTTACAGACCAAAGTTTTGTTCTCCACATGATCGGTACCAAATAATAGATCACACCGAATGCCATGAAACCATTCCATCCTAATGCGCCTAAATGTACGTGACCAATTACCCAGTCGGTAAAGTGACCGATTTTGTTGATGTTTTTTGTTGCCAATAATGGTCCTTCGAAAGTTGCCATACCATAACATGTAACTGCAACCACAAAGAACTTAAGAATAGGATTCTCTCTTACTTTATCCCAAGCTCCTCTCAAGGTAAGAAGACCGTTTAGCATTCCTCCCCAAGATGGTGCGATAAGCATGATCGAAAAACCTGTTCCCACTGCTTGTGCCCAAGCTGGTAAAGCGGTATACTGAAGGTGGTGAGGACCAGCCCAGATATATACGAAAATTAAAGACCAGAAGTGAATAATTGATAACTTGTATGAGAATACAGGTCTGTCTGCAGCTTTTGGTAAGAAATAGTACATCAGACCTAAAACCGGAGTCGTTAATACGAAAGCAACCGCATTGTGACCATACCACCATTGAACGATAGCGTCTTTTACACCTGCATACGCTGAATAAGACTTCCATCCGCCGAATGATAACGGCACCTCAAGGTTGTTGAAAATATGAAGCATCGCAACCGCAATCCACGTTCCGATATAGAACCAAATCGCAACGTAAAGGTGACGAACTCTTCTTTTCCCAATGGTAAGGAACATATTAATTCCAAAAATAATCCATGAGAATGCAATTAAAATATCAATTGGCCACTCGTGCTCAGCATATTCTTTTGAAGTATTGATCCCCATAAAGAATGTGATGAAGGTAGCTACAATCATGATTTGCCACGTCCAGAAATGAATCCAAGATAGCGTGTCGCTGTACATTCTTGTTTTTAAAAGCCTCTGTAAAGAGTAATAAACTCCCACATAAACGATGTTACAAACGAATGCAAAGATTACCGTGTTGGTGTGTAGCATTCTGATTCTACCAAAGCCTAATGCACCGTTGGTATTGATTAAACCTTGTATGTTTCCTGATGCCAGACTGTTGATTGTTGTATCATCGGTCCCGAACAAAAATTCAGGAAGCTCAGGATAGAAAAGCATCAATGCTGCCGTAAGTCCAAACACGAAACCGATAATTCCAAAAACTATGGTAGCGTATAGGAATGCACGAACAATACTGTTGTCATAACTAAACTTTTGTGTCTCCATATTAACTATTCACTTTTTTCTTCAAATTTATTATTATCTCCTTTTTTCTCTTCGTCTTTGTTGCCAGTTTCTTCTTTTTCCTTTATTTCATCGGAGTCAAAGAGAATTCTTACAGCTGGTGATTCATCATCTTCAAACTGTCCTTTTCTGGCGAAAACTATAAATACGACCAGAAAAACCGCAGCCAAAGAAACGCTGCAAAGGATCATTAAATATAGAATATCCATTTGACAACAAAATTAACCTATTTTCGGGGTTCAAATTTAGTGAAAAATAATGACATTCATCACGAAATAAGGTTTTCAGCTAATTTAAAATCAGTCTAAATAAGGGCTTTTACGCCTGTTTTTTGAAATATTTCTTCCCGAGGATCCAGGTTGAAACTGTTGTGAAAGAAATGACAGTGATCGAACTTGCTGGCATAATTAAAGCGGCAAAAAGAGGATTCATATTTCCAGATACAGCATAGGTTAAACCCACAACATTGTACAGGAAGCTGATCAAGAATGTTAATTTTACGATGGTAATCGAACCTTTACATACATTCAGATAACGGTCAAGCTGAGAAACTTTTTCGCCATTCATAATAACATCGGAAGAAGGTGTAAAGCTGTTGCTGTCGTCAGAAATTGCAATTCCCACGTTGCTCTGTTTTAAAGCTCCTGCATCATTCAATCCGTCTCCAAGCATGATTACTTTTAAGCCTTGATTTTGAAGGTTCTGGATGTAGTTCAGTTTGTCTTCCGGGTTTTGGTTAAATGCCATTGAGCTGTAGCTCGGAATGATGTCTTTAAGCTGATTTTCCTCAGAAGAATTGTCACCACTAAGAATGAAAATTTTATAGTTCAACAGCTTTTTGAAAAGATCTTTCAGGTTTTCCCGGTATTCGTTTTTGAAGATGAATTTACCAATAAATTCATTGTTTTTACTGATGTAAACAGCGGTCTCGAGATTTTTAGACTCCTGATTATTGTATTTTGCCGAACCAATCTTGTACATATTTCCTCTTACGGTTGCTTCGTAGCCTTTACCTGAAATTTCCTCAAAATGATCAACAGGGAAATATTCATCCTGAACTTCCAAAAATTCATATAAAGATTTTGAAAGCGGATGATTGGAGTTTTTAACCAGACTTTTAATGTTCAATAAATCAAATTCCTGAATTTCAGAACCTTCGTATTTGATGTTTGATTTTTTTCTATGGGTAATGGTTCCTGTTTTATCAAAAACCAACGCATTCACTTTTGCAATTTTTTCAATGGTCAGAGTATCTTTTACATAGAATTTGTTTCTGCCTAAAATTCTCATAATATGCCCGAAAGTAAATGGAGAAGACAAAGCCAATGCGCACGGACAGGCAATAATTAGTACCGCAGAAATTACCTGAAACATGGTTTCAAGATCGATGAAATACCAATAAATTCCTGCAACCAAAGCAATTCCTAAAATAATGAATGTGAAATATTTACTGATGTCGTTGATTAAGGTGTCAAGTCCGGTCTCATGCTTTTTGAATGCTTCTTTGTTCCAAAGCTGGGTAAGGTAGCTTTGATCCACGTTTTTAATCACTTCAAGCTCTAAAGAAGAACCAACCTGTTTACCTCCGGCAAAAATTTTATCACCCGGATTTTTCGTAATGCTTTCGCTTTCGCCCGTGATAAAGCTGTTGTCGATATTTCCGTTTCCGCTGATCAGAATCGCGTCAACCGGAATAATTTCCTGATTTCTTACTAAAATCCGGTCACCGATTTTAATTTCAGAAAGCAAAATGTTTTCCTGTTTTCCATTAAAATCTACTTTGGTTACCGCGATCGGATAGAAAGATTTGTAATCTCTGTCATAAGAAAGCGAGCTGTACGTTCTTTTCTGGAAAATTTTACCCAAAAGCATGAAGAATAAAAGCCCACAAAGTGTATCGAAATATCCAGGACCGTAATCGGTGGCAATCTCATAGATGCTTCGTCCAAAAAGAACGAAAATTCCCAAAACAATCGGAACATCGATATTCACAATCTTGTTTTTTAAACCATACCAAGCTGATTTATAATAATCTGAAGCAGAATAAAATACAACCGGAACGGAAAGAAGAAACATCAGAATTCTGAATAATCCTTTATAATGATCCATCCAGAAATCTTCACCACCAATATATTCGGGGAAGGCTAGAAACATTCCGTTTCCGAAAGCAAATCCAGCAATTGCCAGTTTTACCAATAAAGATTTGTCTAGATTGTCCTCGTTTTTATCAGCGGTCTCAAGATTGATGGCAGGTTTATAACCAAGATTTGTTAAAAATTTAGCTAAGTCACTTAATTTTAAATGATTATGGTTGAAAGAAATCTGTAAGGTCTTTCTTGTGAAATTCACCTGAGAATAATGAATGTCTTTATTCAGTGTGTGAAGACTTTCTAAAAGCCAGATGCATGACGAACAATGAATAACCGGAATTCTGAAAGTTACTAAACTTGTATTTCCTTCCGAAAAATCTGTGATTCTGTCGAAAATTTCAGGCGTGTCGAGATAATCATAATGTGAAGCATTTTCATCCGGACGGATTCCCGCTCTTTTATTGAGTTCATAGAAGTTGCTGAGATTATTGGTATTCAGGATTTCATAAACAGATTTACAGCCTGTACAGCAGAAAATTTTTTCATCGAAAGAAATTCTCTCTTTTTCTATCCCTTGTCCGCAATGAAAACAGTTCTCGCTCACCTTCATAAATTATTGAGTCACAAAATTATAACAATTTTTTTTTGTTTATCGATTTAAAATGTTCTATTTTTGTGACAAATGTCATAAAAATGTCGCAGGAACAACAAATTGCTATTGAAGAGAGATTTGCAAGAGTTTTTAACGATAAATCATTTAAAGAAAGGTTAACCAGTGCAGATTTTGATAAGTATGTGAAGGCAAAAAAGAGCCTTACTTTTCAAAAGCACGATATTATTTTCGAAGATGGTGAAACTCCGAAGGGAGTTTATTTTTTGGAAAAAGGTGCAGCCAAACTTTCTAAATCAGGAGCTTTTGGTAAAGATCAGATTTTAAGATTTATTAAAGAAGGGGATATCATTGGGTATCGTGCGTTACTTTGTGGCGAAAATTTTCAGGCAAAGGCCGAAGCAATGACGGATGTGGAAGCTACTTTCCTTCCTGCTGAAATTTTTATGGATTTACTTGAAGTTGATTCACAATTATCTTTCGTTATGCTTCAGAAGATCTCTTACGAATTGGGAGAATCTTCCAACACGATTACATTCCTTGCGCAAAAAACGGTAAGAGAAAGACTTGCTGAAATTTTATTACTTCTTGAGCAGAAATTAGGCACTGATCCGGAAGGATTCATCAAAATATCTTTAACAAGAGAAGAGATTGCCAACATCATCGGAACAGCTACCGAAAGTGCAATTCGTCTGATTTCTGAATTTAAAGGAGATCAGCTCATCGAAGTAGATGGTAGAAATATAAAAATTCTCAACCACGACAAACTCATGAAACTGGGTCACGTGGTTTTATAGAAATTCAAAAAATATAAGTCGGCTCAGTGCCGACTTTTTAACTTTTAAATAATCATAAATAGTATGTCTGTTCATTCTGAAATTAAAAAAGTTACGACCGAAACCTTGCGAAAAATGAAATTCGACAAGGAAAAAATAACAATGCTTACTGCTTACGATTTTACAACCGCGAAAATGGTTGATGCAGGTGGAATTGATGCAATATTGATCGGAGATTCTGCTGCGAACGTCATGGCTGGTTTTGAAACAACGCTTCCCATTACTTTAGATCAGATGATTTATCATACGCAAAGCGTTGTGAGAGGAACCGACAGAGCTTTGGTGATTGCTGATCTTCCTTTCGGAACTTACCAGAGTAATCCGGATATTGCTTTGGAATCTGCCGTGAGAATGATGAAAGAAGGTGGCGCTCATGCCATTAAAATAGAAGGCGGAAAGGGAATTTCTAAATCGATTAAGAAAATCATCAATGCCGGAATTCCGATTATGGGACATTTGGGATTGACTCCGCAATCGATCTATCAATTTGGCACCTATAAAGTAAGAGCAAAAGAAGAAGCAGAAGCTGAAAAATTAATCAGTGATGCAAAATTGCTTGAAGAGCTAGGTTGTTTCGGAGTTGTTCTTGAAAAAATTCCGGCTGATCTTGCAAAACAGGTTACAGAAAGTATCTCAATTCCCACCATCGGAATCGGGGCGGGACCTCATTGTGACGGCCAGGTTTTGGTTTATCATGATATGGTTGGGATGAATAAAGGTTTTTCGCCTAAATTCTTAAGAAGATATTTAGATTTATATACAGAAATTACAGGAGCTGTTTCACAATACGTAAAAGATGTGAAGAGTGCTGATTTTCCTAATCAAAATGAAAGCTATTAATGGACAGGAATAATTTGCAGACCGCACAGGGAATCATCTCTATTTTGGCAATTATTTGTCTGGCTGTGGGATGGTTTAAAATCTTTCCGGGAGATATTAATTATTTTTTATCGGGAAGATTATTTTATATTTTAATCGGCATCAGCTTTATTGTTCAGGCGAGAATGTTGACATTGATCAATCCTAAATTTGTTTACCCTTTATACGCCGCAGCAGGATTGTGTATTATAGGAGCTTTTTTACCGGTTGATTCAGGTCTTAATGTGATGAAAACGATTGGTCTTTTGGTTGGGGTTGTCATTTCTTTTATGAGCAGATCACAGTACCGTCAGTAATTATGGAAGAACAAATCGTCTACGAAGACAATCATCTTTTAGTCATCAATAAAAAAGTCGGGCAGCTCGTTCAGGGAGATAAAACCGGAGACGAATCTCTGCTCGATTCTATTAAAAATTTTATTAAAAAAAGAGATAACAAACCCGGAAATGTTTTTCTGGGTTTGGTGCATCGTATTGACCGGCCGACTTCAGGTTTGGTTATTTATGCTAAAACATCAAAAGCACTTTCAAGACTTACTCAAATGGTGAAAAATCGTGAGATTGAGAAAACGTATTGGGCGGTTGTGGCTAAAGAAATGATTCCTCAAAGTCAGAAATTGGTTCATTATTTAAAGAAAAACGAGAAAAATAATAAAGCAATTGTTTTTCCAAAAGCGACTGATGGAGCGAAAGAAGCTATTCTTACCTATAATATCATTAAAACGTTAGATAATTATCTTTTATTGGAAATTGATCTTGAAACAGGAAGGCATCATCAGATAAGAGCCCAATTATCAAAAACGGGAGTTCCGATCAAAGGTGATTTGAAATATGGTGCTCCAAGATCCAATCCGGATGGCGGGATCAACCTTCATGCAAGAAAGCTTCAGTTTATTCATCCTGTTACCAAAGAACCGGTAGAAATTGTTGCTCCGGTTCCGCAAAATGATGCGATTTGGAGGGCTTGTGAAGAATAGAAAATTTTGAAAACAAAAATAATACAAGCGGTTCTGAATTTCAGAACCGCTTGTATTTAAAGTAGATTTCTCAATTTCAAATCTCGAATCTCAAATCTCAAATCACAGTTATTGTCCTTGTTGCAAAATTCCGCCATTGCTGTCACTTTGCGTTGTGTTTTTGATCATATTCGGATCTTCTTTAGCAAGCTTATTTTTGGTTGGAATTTTGTAATTCACAGAGATTCCGAAACTTCTGCTGTCAAATTTATTGGATGTAAACACTTTTCCACCCAAAGAATTGGCTACGATGACACTTTTATTCTGATTAAAAATATCTCTTGCATAAAGTGAAAGATTAAGACGATCGCTCATAAATTTTTTAGATATGGTAATATCCAAAGCGTTGTTTAATGGTTTTTCAATTTCAAAATAATAGAAATTTCCTCCTTTTGGTATTACGTTGTAATTTGCCTGAAGTCTGATGTCTTTTGGTAAAATAAACTGTCCCATCAAGCTGAAAATCCAGAATCCTTTAGTCTTAAGATCCGGCATTTCCTGAATCTGATAACCTGTATAAACATACAATAAATTCATTTTGTCAGGATTCACATTAAATTTCATCAGCTCGCTGAACGGTGTCGTGAAAAGCATGAACGGAATAGGCATTCCTAAATTAAAATTATGCGTTCTGATGCTGTTGACTTGTACCTGTTCGTTTGTGATTAAATTATTTTCTCGGGTAACTTTCTGTACAATTTGGTTTTTTACCCAGCTTGTGTTATAGCCGATGTAAGCATAATCAAATGCGCTGATCTTGATCTCTGCATTGTCATAAATCGTTGGCTGAAGATTCGGGTTTCCGCTCGAATTTAAAGTTTCGGTACGAAGCACCGTGTTATTTGGGTTCAGAAGCGAAACACTTGGCAAACTGATCTTTTTGTTGTAATTAATATTTACAAAAAGCTGTTTCATCAGGTTATATTGCACACTTGCATTTGGAAAAATCTTGAATTTTTTAAACGGATTTAAATTATCCTGTTTTACAGTCCCGTTATCATCAAGCACTCGGGTAACTCCCGTGATGTCATAGTTTTCAGCTCTTGCTCCGGCAATGAAATCAAATTTTTTCAAAGTTGCCTGAAATTCAAGATATGCAGAAGCTGTCTGTCTTGTATAATCAAGATTCACCAGATTTCCGTCTTTCGTTTCAAAATTCTGCTGGTCATATAAACCTCCGAAACTCATTTTTCCTTCGTCAAGAATTTTCAAAGGCTGTGAATAATCAATCCGGAAATTATATAGATTGAATAACGAAGAATTGTTTAGTGAAGTCTCCCCAAACTGATCAAATTCAGAATTGCTGTTGGTGTAAATTGCTTTAAAATCAAGCTTTTTATTTTTATCATCAAATTTCTTCTGATAGGTTGCGGCAACTTCCTGTCTTAAACCTTTAGAATCACTTGTTAAATTTGATCTTGTTACCTCATTTAAAAATTGGTCAACTGTAACCGACGAGCCTCCATTATTATGATTGATGTCGTAATTCAGCAACAATCTGTCTTTTCCAAGATCAAATGTGAATGCAGAATTCAAATAATACGTTCTTCCCAAAGAATTGGATTGGTTTCTGCTTAATGCATCAAACTCAGAAAACGATAAGCTTTCGCGGTAATACTGTCCTAAATTTACCTGCCATCCAAACCATTTATTCCTTGAATTTAGCGAAAGTGAATTATTAAATCTGCTTCTGTATTTATCGTAATCTGAAAAACGGTAACCTCCGTTATAAACGGCAGTAAGATAATTTTTCGCTGACTTGCTTGTGATGATATTCAAAATTGCTCCGCCGGAAGTCGCCGGAAATTCTGCGCCGGGTTGTGTGATAATTTCAATTCTTTCGACCGAATTTGCAGGCATTCCTTCAAGAAAAGCGTTCAGCTCATTGCTGGAAATATTTAAAGGGCGACCATCCATATAAACATCAAGCGGTTTTCCCTGATACATCATTCCTACCATGTCTGAAACAACAAGACCCGGAAGTTTTTTTACCCCTTCCATTAATGATCCGGAATTTAAGCTTGGCTGCTCAGAAAAATCAAAAATCGTACGGTCTGCTTTTTGTTCAACGGCTTTTTTAGTTTTAGTAATAACTACCCCTTCGATTTGTTTTTCTTTTTCTGTGGCTTCTTTGTTGTCTTTGGTTTCCTGTGCAAAACCAAAAACCGAACCTAAAATTGAAAGCGTAAGTAATGTTTTCTTCATGATGTGAGTTAAAAATCTATTCAGTTAGACGCCGAAAAATCAGTTTTGTTACAAAATCTTATTGTGCTCTGTCTTTTTCATCAAATTTGATATTTTTTGTATTGACTTTCTTTTTGTTGTTTCCTAATGTATAATTTACGCTCAAACGAAAACTTCTTCCGTCCCAATAATTATTGAAATGCTGACTGTTGTCGCTGAAATATATGTTTCCACGGTATTTTTGGGCGAAGATATTGGTTACAGTTGCATTAATCTGAAGCTGTTTTTCCATCAGAGAAATTTTTATTCCCGAATTTAAATTAGAAAAATTCTGAAAGGAAGAATTTACATTTTTATAAGGCAAATCCTGGCTGTAATTAGCGAAGAAGAATAATGTTTTGCTTTTGTTTAAAGTGAATGTATTATTAAATGAATAGCTTAAAGAATGCCCTTTCCAAGTTTCAGCTTCAATATTGTAAACTTTTGAATCGGTTAGTGAACCGTTTACCGAAAGACTTGCTTCCCAGAATTTGAAAAATTTATCGGTGTATGAAACATTAAATCCATAAAAATTATTATCATAATAATTAAGATAAGTTCCTATTTGTGAAAGCCCGTCAATCATAGATATTTGTCCGAAACCATTTTTTAGTTTTAAATAATAAATACTTGCGGAAAATTTGCTGTTGTAAGTATATCCGAGCTCTAAATTATTGATATAAGACGGCGTTAGCAGAGGATTTCCGGATGAGTAAGAGTACGGATTTGAATACCATCGGAAAGGATTCAGGTTGCTCATGCTTGGGCGGTTGATTCTTCTGGAGTAAGATAGATTGAAAATATTTTTATCTCGTTTGTAAGAAACGAAAGCCGACGGAAACCATTGTCCGTAATTGTAAGAATTACCTGTGTTTGTTGATGGTGTGAAGCTTTGTGCATGCGTATTTTCGTAACGAAGTCCTGCTTTTGTTTCCCAGTGTTCACCGAAACTTTTCGCATAACTCACATAAGCAGCATAGTTTTCTTCTTGATAATTAAACAAATTGGCTCTCTGCAAATCCGGAATATATTGGTTATTGATAATGTTAAAATATTGAAGATCGGTAGAGTTTTTAAACTGATTGAATTTTAATCCGGTCTCGATGGTTCCGAATGAAAAAGGTAATTCTAAGTCGCCCTGTAAAGAGAAAACCTGTGGTGAAATAATGGAAGTTGTTTTTACATCCTGAACGGAATTATCATTCACTTTCAAAGTTGAGAAATTTACATCTGTATCCGAATTATTTTTGAAAAAATTCCCTGCGAAGCTCAGTTTTTTTCCTAATGTATCTAACTTTAAATCATAATAGGCACTCAAAGTGTGGGCTGGAAGTTTTTCGCGATGGAAGGTTTGGGTCAAAAGATTTTCGACTGTTGAATCTGGATTTATATTTTTTGTTTCATTGACGATGTTCATCCCCGATTTCTGATGAGCATAAATGTATTCCACCCCGATTTCAGAATTTTTATTGAGCTTGTACGAAAGATTTAGGTTTGGTGTCAATTCATTCCACATATCTTTTCTCACCGACCGGCTGTAGTTTTGCGTGGCTCCTAAAATGATATAGTTTTCTTCTGAGCGTTTGGCACTGTCGTAATAATTGAACTTTACACTACCACTAAATCTTTCAGTTTGATAATTAAGTGTTCCGCTGTTGCTAAAACCTGAATAGGTTCTTTGAATTAAAGTAGAATTGATATTCCCGCTGAAACCAAGATTCGGATTTTTTTTTAAAACAATATTGATCAGTCCGCTGTTTCCCTGAGCTTCGTATTTTGCTGGAGGAGTTGTGATGACCTCTATTTTAGCGATATTTTCAGAACGAATTGTTTTCAGATAATTGAGAAGCGCTATTCCTGAAAGATTCAGCATTCTTCCGTTGATCATCACATTTACACTGCTTTTTCCGGTAATAGAGATATTTCCAAGATTGTCATCTACTTTAAGCATTGGTACATTGGCTAAAGTTTCTGCCCCATCCATTCCTTGTGATGCGATTGATGCTTCAACATTGAAGATCAGTCGGTCAGCTTTTCTTTCTAGAAGTGCTTTCTTCTTTCCATTAATGGTTACCGTTTCTATGTTTTTTATTTGTAAAGAGTCTTTTTTTTGGGCATATGAAAAAATAGATAATAGTGAAGCAGCAATAAGGAATGTCTTTTTCATGAGGTTGATTATTTTTTTTGACAAATTTATATCTCACCCTTATCAGACAAAATGTCGTTTCGACCAATAAGGAGATATGTCGGTTTAAAATATTTTCGTCGGGAAAAAACGGAGGTTCATAGATTTGAAAGTTTTAGATAGGCTTTTGTATCTATTTTTGGTCAATGAAAAATATAATTCTTCTTATAAGTATGATTTTACTGCAGCTCTTTGCAGGCAATCACAAAGTAGATGTTTGGAAAACAATTACAATAGCTCCAAACGGAAGCATTGATATTGATAAAGTAAAAGCGCCGGTAACTTTAGAAATAAAGAATCTTTCAGATGAAAAGATAAATTTGGTTTCTGATATTAAAATACCTGCTGAAATTTCAGGTAAGTCTGAACTTAGATACAGATTGCCTAAAAAAAGCAGTTTAAAGCTGGAGAATAAAAACGCAACTTCGGTTTCAATATATTTGCATTATTACTCTTCTAAAAGTATTTTTATTAACAACAAAGAATTAAGATGAGAGCAAAGCAAATTTTATTTTTACACATTTTTTATTGGATTCTTAATCTAATTTTTTCCATCGTCACCCCGGTTATAGCCGGTAAAACAGAGTTCTTCGTTTTGAATGTTACTTTCTTTGCGGTTAGTTTTATTGCTTTTTATATCAATTATTTTTACATCGTTCCGTTTTTTTTCAATATTAAAAAACTCTATTTCACGATTTTCGGTTTTTTTGTAAGTGTAGGTTGTTTCGTATTCTTCCGTTATATGGTAGAAGAATTGATCTTGCCTCTTTTCATAGGACATGGCAATTATGCTGAAGGTACTTCGCTTTTGTATTACTATTATGATAATGTCTTTTATAGTTCTACCACGCTGTTCATCAGTACTGTGCTGTCTTTGTTCAATATATTTTTTAAAAGAGAAGAAGAACGGCAGAAATTGATCGAAGAAAAAAAATATGCCGAACTCAAAGCTCTGAAAACTCAGATTAACCCTCATTTTATCTTTAATTCGCTTAATAATATTTATTCTTTGGTATTCCAGAATTCTGAAAAAGCTTTGCCTGCGATTGAAGAACTCAGTAAGTTATTGCGGTATTCAACCAAAGATTTAGAGCAGGATTTTATTCCTTTGGAACGAGAAATCGGTTATGTGGAAAGTCTGATTGAGCTGGAAAAATTAAGAATCAAAAATCCTGAGAAAATTATAATTTCAAATCAAATTAAAAATCCTGCTTTGAAAATTTCACCGATGTTAATTGTTCCTTTTGTTGAAAATGCTTTTAAGCACGGTGATTTCAGAGATAAAGGTTTTGAAATGAATATTTCTGATGAAAATAAAATTCTGCATTTTTATCTTTTAAATTATAAAAAAGAAAAGATGAAAGATTCAGTCTCAGGAATCGGAATTGATAATGTCAGAAAACGTCTTGAGATTTTGTATCCAAAAAAGCATGAACTCAAGATTACGGAAACCGAAGCAGATTTTACCATAGATTTAAAGATCGATTTGAAGAATGAAGAAAATTAAATGTATCGTCGTTGATGACGAACCTCTTGCTGTGTCACTGATTGGAAATTATGTGGGAAAAGTTCCCTTTTTAGAACTTGTTTTTTCTACCGAAAATCCTATTGAGGCTTTGGAATTTATTCAGAAAAATGAAGCAGAACTTGTTTTTCTTGATATTCAGATGCCTGAAATAACAGGAATCAACTTCATGAAAATTGTTGGTGATAAAATGAAGTATATTCTCACAACAGCCTATTCTGAATACGCTTTGGAAGGTTATGAGCATAATGTAGTGGATTATCTTTTAAAACCGATTTCTTTTGACCGTTTTAATAAAAGTATCCTTAAAGCTAAGGAACGTTTTCCTTTGGATGATGCTAAAGAATCAGGGCATTTTTTTGTAAAATCTTCCGGACAGCAACATCGTATCAACTTTAATGAAATCCTTTATGTGGAAAGTATCAAAGATTATGTCAACATCAAAACTGAAGCTCAGGAATACATTGTTTTAGACACTTTAAAATCCTTGGAAAACCAGCTTCCTGAAAATTTCAGAAGAGTGCACAAATCTTTTATACTAAATACAGAAAAGGTGAAAAGTATTGGTTTAAAAAAAGTGATTCTTACTTCTGAACAGGAAATTCCGATTGGAGAAAGCTATAAAATGAATCTTCTGGATAAGATAAAATAAAAAAGCAACTTCAAACTGAAGTTGCTTTAGCAATAATATAAAAATTAAATTCTAATTTTCCTGTTGTTTGATTAAATTCAAAGCAGAACCTGCTTTAAACCAATCAATTTGCTGATCGTTATACGTATGATTTGCCATGACAATATCTTTAGTTCCGTCTGTATGAATAAACTCTAAAGTCAGTTGTTTTCCCGGAGCAAATTGTTCCAAATCCAAAAAGTTTACCACATCGTCTTCCTGAATCTTGTCGTAATCTGCTTCATTGGCAAATGTAATTCCCAACATTCCCTGTTTTTTCAGGTTGGTTTCGTGAATTCTCGCAAAAGATTTCACCAAAACAGCTTTCACACCTAAATGTCTCGGCTCCATGGCAGCGTGTTCTCTTGAAGAACCCTCACCATAATTTTGGTCTCCCACGACAATTGAAGGAATTCCTGCTGCTTTATATTGTCTTTGTACAGCTGGAACTTCGCCGTATTCTCCGGTCAGTTCATTTTTAACCTTATTGGTTTCCATGTTGTAAGCATTTACTGCTCCAATCAGCATATTATTTGAAATATTATCGAGGTGTCCTCTGTATTTCAACCAAGGTCCTGCCATAGAAATGTGGTCGGTTGTACATTTTCCGAAAGCTTTAATTAAAACTCTCGCTCCTATAATATTTTTTCCATCCCAAGCCGGGAATTCCTCCAATAACTGAAGCCTGTCAGAAGTCGGACTTACCTTCACCTCAACAGTAGAACCATCTTCGGATGGAGCCTGATAACCATTATCATCTACAGCAAAACCTTTTGCAGGTAACTCAAATCCTTTAGGCTCATCTAATCTGATTTGCTCTCCGGATTCGTTGGTTAAAGTATCTGTAATTGGATTGAAATCTAATCTTCCTGAGATAGCAACTGCAGCCACCATTTCTGGCGAAGCTACGAAAGCGTGAGTATTTGGGTTTCCGTCTGCTCTTTTTGCAAAGTTTCTGTTGAAAGAATGAATAATAGAGTTTTTCTCTCCTTTTTCAGCACCTTCTCTGTCCCATTGTCCGATACAAGGTCCGCAAGCATTGGTGAATATTCTTGCGTTCTCAAATTTTCTGAATGAATCTAAAAATCCGTCTCTTTCTGCGGTAAACTTTACCTGCTCAGAACCTGGATTGATACCTAAAATTGCTTTAGGTTTTACTCCTTTAGCAACAGCATCTTCCACTATAGAAGCAGCTCTTGATAAATCTTCATAAGATGAGTTGGTACACGAACCGATTAGAGCCCATTCCACTTCAAGAGGCCATCCGTTGGCTTCAGCTTTTGCTCTGAATTCAGAAACCGGTGTTGCTAAATCCGGAGTGAAAGGTCCGTTTAAGTGAGGTGTTAATTCAGAAAGGTTGATTTCAATTAATTGATCGAAATATTGCTCTGGGTTTGCATACACTTCAGCATCACCTGTTAAATGTTCAGCAATTTTGTCAGCAGCATCTACAACATCCTGTCTTCCTGTAGCAGCCAAATATCTTCTCATCGAATCATCATATCCGAAAGTAGAAGTTGTTGCGCCAATTTCAGCACCCATGTTACAGATTGTTCCTTTACCTGTTGCTGAAAGAGATTCTGCTCCTTCTCCGAAATATTCTACGATGCATCCGGTTCCACCTTTTACCGTAAGAATTCCTGCTACTTTCAAGATAACATCTTTTGCGGAAGTCCAGCCGGACATTTTACCGGTTAATTTTACCCCGATTAATTTTGGCATTTTCAATTCCCAAGCCATTCCTGCCATTACGTCTACTGCATCTGCACCACCAACTCCGATGGCAACCATACCTAAACCTCCTGCATTTACCGTGTGAGAGTCGGTTCCGATCATCATTCCTCCCGGAAATGCATAATTTTCAAGAACAACCTGGTGGATAATTCCAGCTCCCGGTTTCCAGAAACCGATTCCGTATTTGTCGCAAACCGAGCTTAAGAAATTGAAAACTTCTGAATTTTTATTGATACCTTCCTGTAAATCTGCTTCTGCACCGACTCTTGCCTGAATAAGGTGATCGGCGTGGGCGGTTGAAGGAACGGCTACTTTGGCTTTTCCGGCCTGCATAAATTGTAAAAGTGCCATCTGTGCAGTGGCATCCTGCATGGCAACTCTATCCGGAGCAAAATCTACATAAGAATTTCCTCTTTCATGTTCTTTTGTTGCGTTGCCTTCCCAAAGATGGGTGTAAAGGATTTTTTCTGAAAGTGTTAATGGCTTACCTGTGATTTGTCTTGCTGCTGCAATTCTTTCAGGATAACGCTCGTACACTTTTTTGATCATGTCAATGTCGAATGTCATATCTATTTTAATTTTTCTTTTTCAATAAATTTTCCCGGTATTTTTAATTAAAACTTAAACCGAAAGTTCTTTTTAGTAATTCATCAAAATCTGTTCCTACCAGTTATGGTAAACATAAATAAGATGTATGATGAATATTTTTTTCAACTATCAAGTTAAGGAAAAATAAAATTGCTGTTATTGACATAGGTTAAAATAATCTTAATCATCCTAAAATGGAAAGATTCTAAACAAATTAGCGTTTGAATAAACTAACGTATATTTTTAAGAATTGACTAAAAGTACTGTATATTTGATATTATCCATAGTACCTAATCAATGAAATCTCTTAAACTCTATCAGTTTTTTTTATTTGTTGTAATTTTTTTCAATACTAATGCGCAAACTTTCAAGATTTATCATAATGAAATTTTACTAAATACTGTAAATGTTTTCAAGCCAGCATCGAGAATCGAGATGATAAGCTCGTTAAAATTCAAAAATGAATATTATTCAATTTTTCAGGAAAGTGAGTTGTATTATTTGGGGCATTCTCAGAACTATTTGGTGAAATTTGACAATAATGGAAACATACTGTTGGTAATAAAGTTGCCTGAAAAACTATCCAATAGTTACCTGGATTTCTTTGAATTAAATGACAAGTTATATGTGCAGGATCAAGATAATTCAAGATACGTCTTTGATTTTGTTATGAATAAATTTTTAGAAACTTCAAAAGGGAATGATCTTGTTTATGAAAATACAAATTACAAAGTCTTTTATAAAAGCTTTGGAGAATGGGGTGAAGCGACTTGGTTTATCAATAAAAAAGACAAATCTGAATATTTCACAAGTAAGGATGGGAAAGATGTGAATTTCTTAAATGGAAAATTTTATATTACAAATCTTAGTTCAATATGGGAAATTGAAAATCCAAGAAAACTCGATAAATGCGAACCTGATCAATATTATGATGTAATTAATAATAAAAAGTTTGGAATGTTTACTTCCTATGATAATGATAAGGGAATTAATCTAATTTTCAAAGACACGGTTGTATATGATTCTTATGATCCAGGGACTCCAGTTGGAAGTTTAAATTATGCTTTTGTAACTTCCTTTGTCACGAATGATAAATTATTTCAAATTACACAATTGAAAGATAAGACAGCGATTACAAGAATTAACAACGGTAATGTTGAAGTGGTCTACAAATTTGATGAGAAATATAATTTTTTTTCTTGGCGTAATCAATTCAGAAATACGGAAAACAGTAATAAATTTTTAAAATTTAGAAATGGCTACAATTCGTTTGGTTTTTTTGAAGCTGAAAGAGAAGATGTGAATATAACAAAAGTACAATTCGAATATGATACTTTGCAATACGTTAAATCTGATAATATTGTAAGCTTAATTTCTATTCTTGCTCAAAGAAATGAAGTTTCAAAAAACGATATTGTTGGCTTTGAAAAGTCAACAAAAGGAACTGATTTACTGAAATACAAGAGTAATATTAACCACAACTATTATTATCCAAGAAAATACAAAGATGTTAATGTTCAAACCATAAATTTTTTAAAATCTGAGAACGAAATTTTAACACAAAACATAGACTATTTATTCACAAAAAAAGATGAACAATTAAGGGCTATTTACATTGATTATGATCAGACATTATATAACAATACTGTCGGAAAAAATTATTTTCCAATCAGAAATAATAATGTTGATTTAAGTGATGAAAAATTCAAGGAGAAACACAAAGAAATTCGTGAAAAACTAAATGAAATTGGACAACAGATTGTTGTAAAGCCTAGAGAAAACAAAGGGACATATGAGTCGTGGATTATTAATGGATGGCGTTTTAATCTTTATAAAATCAAACCTAAAGATATTTACGGAGTAACACTTTTAATTTGTAGAGAAGAAGATTTTAATGAAAATGATTAACAAAAGTACTAAACAAAAAATGGAAGACTTCAAAAGAAATCTTCCATTTATATTTAAAAGGTCTTTCGACTTTAATTTAAAATCTATTAATGACCAACGGTTACCAATTCTTTAATCGATGGAACGAAAGTTGTCAAATCGATTCCTTCAACCGCAGCTTTGTATTCCTCAATGCTTGGAATTCTTCCCATAATTGCTGATAAAACAACAACCGGAGTTGAAGCCAATAATGATTCTCCTTTTTTACGTTCAGAATCCTCAACCACTCTTCCTTGGAAAAGACGCGTAGAAGTTGCTAAAACAGTATCTCCTTTTTCAGCTTTTTCCTGATTACCCATACAAAGGTTACAACCAGGACGCTCAAGGTACATCATATTTTCATACTGCGTACGAGCTTCGCCTTTAGGAGCATTATCATTAAATTCAAAACCAGAATATTTTTCTAATAATTCCCAGTCACCCTCAGCTTTTAATTCATCAATGATATTATAAGTAGGAGCCGCAACGACCAACGGAGCTTGGAACTCTACTTTACCGTTTTTCTGTTCAAGATTTCTCAACATCTGAGAAACAATTTTAAGATCTCCTTTGTGAACCATACAAGAACCTACGAAACCAAGATCAACTTTTTTCTCACCACCGTAGAAAGTAAGATCTCTGATCGTATCGTGCGTATATCTTTTAGAAACGTCGTCGTTATTTACATCTGGATCAGCAATCATTGGTTCAACGATAATGTCTAGGTCAACCACTACTTCTGCATAATATTTTGCATTTGCATCCGGAGTCAAAGCTGGTTTGTCACCCGTCCTGATTTCCTCGATTCTTTTATTTGCTTTGTTGATTAGACCTTGAAGAACATGATTATGATTATCCATTCCTTTGTCGATCATAATCTGGATTCTGCTTTTCGCAATTTCCAGTGATTCAATCAAAGTATCGTCTTCAGAAATACAGATAGAAGCTTTGGCTTTCATTTCTGCAGTCCAGTCTGTAAATGTAAACGCTTGATCAGCAGGAAGTGTTCCGATGTGGACCTCGATAATTCTACCTTGGAAAACGTTTTCTCCATCAAATTGCTTCAACATCTGAGCCTGAGTTGCGTGAACCACATCACGGAAGTCCATGTGCTCTTTCATGTCTCCTTTGAAAGTCACTTTCACAGATTCAGGAATCGGCATTGAAGCTTCACCTGTTGCCAAAGCAAGAGCTACTGTTCCGGAGTCAGCTCCGAAAGCAACCCCTTTAGACATTCTTGTGTGAGAGTCACCTCCAATGATGATTGCCCATTCGTCAACCGTAATATCATTAAGAACTTTGTGAATAACGTCGGTCATTGCATGATATTCACCTTTCGGGTCACGAGCTGTGATCACTCCGAAATCGTTCATAAATTTCATTAATTTAGGGATATTCGCCTGCGCTTTTTTATCCCAAACCGAAGCTGTATGGCAACCTGACTGATAAGCTCCGTCTACGATTGGAGAAATCACGGTTGCAGCCATAGATTCTAATTCCTGAGCAGTCATCAAACCTGTTGTATCCTGAGAACCAACAATGTTTACTTCTACACGAACGTCTGAACCTGCATGTAATAATTTACCTTCAGTAACACCTACTGCATTTCTGTTGAAGATTTTTTCAACAGCCGTCAAACCTTGTCCTTCAATAGAAATTTCTTTAGAAGGAGCGAAAACTGTCGGCGCTGTAATTCCTAAAGTTTTTGCCGCAAAAGTCTGGATTTTTTTACCGAAAACGATGGCGTAAGAACCACCTGCTTTGATAAATTCTAATTTTTGAGGAGTAAATGATTTTGAAATATCTTTCAGTTCAGTTTCTCCGTTGTATAATTTTTTTTCTTTGGTATTGATTGTTAGAACAGTTCCTGTAGCAACAGAATATTTTTCTTCTAAAACAATGTCACCATTTTCATTACGAACAGGGTTTCCGTTTTCGTCAACTTTTTTCACCCAGTTTTGTAGGTCAATACCGATACCTCCGGTTACATCAACTGTCGTTAAGAAAATTGGAGAAATACCGTTTGTTCCAGCTACAATCGGAGCGATGTTTACGAAAGGTACATAAGGACTTGCCTGTTTTCCTGTCCAAAGCGCTACGTTGTTTACACCCGACATACGAGAAGAACCAACTCCCATTGTTCCTTTTTCAGCGATCAACATAACACTTGCATCGGGATGTTGAGCCTGTAAAGCTTTGATTTGTTCCTGAGCTTCAGGAGTAATCATACATTTTCCATGCAATTCTCTGTCTGAACGAGAGTGCGCCTGATTTCCGGGAGACAATAAATCAGTAGAAATATCACCTTCACCAGCGATGAAAGTAACCACTTTGATTTCTTCCGCAACTTCCGGAAGTTTAGTGAAAAACTCTGCCTTTGCATAGCTTTCCAAAATATCTTTAGCGATAGCGTTACCCGCTTCGTAAGCTCCTTTCAAACGAGCTGTATCAGCATCATACAAATAAACTTGAGTTTTAAGAACTTCAGCAGCCTGTTTTGCAACAACTTCATCATTACTTAAAGCCAAATAAAGTAAAACTTCAATTGACGGACCTCCTTTCATGTGAGATAGAAGCTCAAAAGCAAAAGCCGGAGTGATTTCTTCAACCACAGATTCGCCAAGAATAATTTCTTTTAAAAATTTAGCCTTTACACCTGCAGCACTTGTTGTACCCGGTAAAGTATTGTAAATGAAAAATTTTAGAGAATCAGTTCTGTGCTCGTTAGCTGTGTCTTTAATCTGCTCAATAATTGCGCTTAGCAATTCAGCACCGTCGATTGGTTTTGGGTGAAGACCCTGTGTTTTTCTTTCCTCGATTTCTTGGATGTAATCCTGATAAATATTCATAATGATAGAAGTCTTTTCAAATTTAAATAGACCATAGAACAATGTCGTGTTTAATCCTTGCGGTATTTGTAGCGAATGAGCTATAATCTGTAAATTTTAAGTGTTGTTTGATTTTGTTTTTAAACCTATTAAAGATGGCGGTTCCTATAACTGTAATGTCAAAAATCAATTCTTTAAAATGTTTTTCTATATCAAACACTTAAAAATGTTCCCAAAAATACGGAATTTTAATTTTTTTTTTGGTTTAAATTATTTAGATTCTATATAAATATCAATTTTATATTTTCTATTTTTGACACAAAATACATTGAGTGATGATTTTAGGAAAACTGAAACTTGGATTTTTTATAACATTAGCTGTTTTTGCTTCTGCTCAGTCTAAGTATTTGAAAGGTAAAGGTTTAGCTAAATCGAAAACTGCTGTTTCTTCAAAGGTTTCAAAAAAATCGGGATCTGATTTACCGGTTGTTAATGAAAATATACCATTGCTGATTCCGCAAAAAAAGAACGGAAAATCTGGTTTTGTTAATCAGAAGAGCCGATTTGTGATTCAGCCGGAATATGATTTGGTGATGTTTTTTGGTGAAGACTGTAATCTTCTGAACTCTCCGAATGAGAAAATCAGAAAGTTCGGAACTAATGATTTTGCAACTGTTGAGAAAAACGGAATTACTTTCAGGATCAATAAATCCGGAAAAAGGGTCTATCAGTATAAAAATGATGATTTGGGAAAGTGTAATCTTACGTTGCAGAAAGCATTATTCCATGCCTATATTCTTCACGGAAAATATGGGATTATTGAAGATTCAAAGTTTAAAAATCCTTCAGATCGCAGCCAGTTTGCAATTTATCCTGATTATCAGTATCTCTATATTATGGAGGGAGATGATGTTGCCAATCCTATGATTGTTGCCACTTATAATGATAAATTTGGAGTGATTGATGTCAATAATAAAATTGTAATTCCTTTTGAATATTCAGATATAAAAAGAAATTACAGCTGGAAATTGGGAAAAATGTTTGAAGTAACCAAAGACGATAAAAATTATTATTATATCGATTCCGACAACCGTTCGTATTAGATTTAAATAAAAATTTAGACGAAAATGTTTTCGTTGATCTAGGTTTAAATATTTTTTGTAATTTTGCCGCTGAAATTAAAGGGGTGCCCCAATCGGAGCTGAGATTATACCCAATGAACCTGGAACAGGTAATGCTGTTTAGGGAAATTTGAAAATGAGCAATGAATAATAAGCAATTAGTAATACAATAAATTACTTATTACCAATCACTCATTACTTATATCATAATCGCCCCTTTTATTCCATTAAATTTTTAAAATTTATAAGAATGAAAGGATTATTTTTTTTAGGACTTACCGCAAGTTCACTGAGTTTTGCACAAACTCACAATTCCGATTCTCTGAAAGCCAGAGATATTGAAGCTGTAAACTTCACCAAAAGACTTCCTGTCGCAAAAGAAATCATCAATGTTCAAAAAGATGTCGACAGTAGAAATCTCGGACAGGATTTACCGATTCTTCTGAAAAATCAAATCTCAATTATTTCAACTTCCGATGCAGGAAATGGTGTAGGATACACCGGTTTTAGAATTCGTGGAGTTGCCGGAAGGGGAATTAATGTCATGATGAATGGCGTTCCGTTCAATGATTCCGAAAGCCAGGGAACTTTTTTTGTGAATGTTCCGGATTTAACGAGCTCTGCGTCGCAAATCGTTATTCAAAGAGGAGTTGGAACTTCCAACAACGGTGTTTCTGCCTTCGGAGCGAGCATCAATGTGATTTCAAAAGAACCGGAAGACAAGTTTTATTTTAAAACAGATGACAGTTACGGTTCATTCAATACCTACAAATATTCTGCGGAAATAGGTTCCGGAAAATTCTGGAAAGACCGTATTTCTGTGATGGGAAGATATACCAACATTCATTCTGACGGATATATTGATAGAGCTGCTTCGGATTTGAATTCTTACAACTTCACTGCTTTATTTGAAGAAGGAAAAACAAAACTTCGCCTGATGGCTTTTGGCGGAAAAGAAAAAACATACCAAGCTTGGAATGGCGTAGACAGACAAACCTGGGAAACCAACCCAAGAACCAATTTGTCAGGAGCAATTTATGATGCAAACTGGGAAAATGTAGTTGGTTTTTATGATAACGAAACGGATAATTACAGACAAAATCACTATCAATTACTTTGGGAGCAAGGTTTAAACGAAAAGTGGAATCTTGAAACAACGCTTCATTACACAAAAGGAAGAGGCTATTATGAAAACTACAAACAGGGTGATCCTTATGCAAGATATAATTTGCCTGATTTTAACGGAAACGAATATTCAGATTTTATCAGAAAAAAATGGCTGAATAATGATTTTTATGGGATCGTTTCTACGTTATATGGGAAATTCAACAATCTGGATCTGAATTTTGGAGTTGTTGGAAACCAATATTACGGAAGACATTATGGAAACGTGAAAGATGTTTTCTTTGCTGAAATTCCGCAACATGAGTATTACCGAAATCGTTCGGTGAAGAATGAAGTTGCAGGTTTTGCAAAAGCTTTGGTGAAAGTAAATGATTTTGAATTCTTCGGAGATTTGCAATTGAGAAATATCGATTATGACACCAAAATTTTAATGGAAGGTGATGGTGAAGGTGCAGATCTGAAAAAGAACTGGCTGTTCTTCAATCCGAAGGCGGGAATCAATTATAGATTAGGAAACGGAAAAGTATTTGTTTCTTATGCTCATGCGCAAAGAGAGCCGAACAGAGATGATTTAATTTCCGATAATGATGTTAAAGCAGAGAAACTGCACGATTTCGAAGCGGGTATTGAAAAACAGTTTGGTCCGGTTGCTTTTACCGCAAACCTTTATTATATGTATTATCTGAATCAGTTGGTTTTAAACGGACAGATCAGTAACATCGGAGAATTTATCAGAACCAATTCCGGGAAAAGTTATCGAAGAGGAATTGAGGTGGGCGCTTTGGCGAAACTTTCAAAACAATGGGAAGTTTCCGGAAATGTAAGTTTAAGCCAGAACAAAAATCAGGATTTCAGAATTGAAAATGAAAAAGGAACAACAAACCTTGGAAATACAGAAATCTCTTTTTCACCTAATGTTATTGCCAATTTAAGTTTGAAATTTAATCCCACGAAAAACTTTCAGTTCTCTTTGATGAATCAGTATGTAGGAAAACAGTATCTGGATAATACGGAAACTGCCGATTTACAGCTGAAGGATTATCTTCTTACAGATTTTAATGCACAGTATCAGTTTAAAATTTCGAAACACGATGTTGCTTTGAAGCTTTTGGTAAATAATATTTTCGATCAGAAATATGTGAATAACGGTTATGTTTATAACGGTCCGATTTATTTTGCTCAGGCAGGAACCAATTTTATGTTCGGAATCAGCTGGAAGATTCAGTAATATAATAAGACACCATTTTACATTTTATATAGTAGTTAGATTTTCTAATTAAATTTTTTTAAGACTGTTTCGGCAGTCTTTTTTATTAGATTTAAATTTAAAATTAAATAAAATCTGTGTAAATCAGTGTAATCTGTGGGAGACTAAACAACAATATTCATTTATGATTTTAACATTTTAAACTCAAAATAAATCTCTCAAAAAGTCACGAAAAAGTCATAAATTTGCGGTCAAATGAATATTTCAGCTTACATTTTAGAATATCTGAAGCAATTCGGAACAGTTGTAGTTCCGCAGTTTGGTGTTTTCTCACTCGAAAATTCCAAGGCAGTTATCAATTCTGAAAACGGAAGTATTCTTCCACCTTCAAGCAAGATTGCTTTTCATTCAGATTATCAGGTTGCGTCGGATGATCTGGTCAATTTTATCAGTACTCAGAAAAGTGTGTCTAAAAATTCTGCTGAAAGCGAACTTCAGGTTCAGACCGATTTCTGGAAGAAAAAGCTTCAGGCAGATCAGGTTTTAGAAATTAATAACCTCGGAACGATTTATATTGAAGACGGTCATTTGACATTCAACGGAAACCGTTTGGAATCCGATCATCCGGATTTTTATGGTTTGGAAGAAATTCGCTTTTCGGATATTAAAAATAATGAAAGTACGATTCCGACGGTTGACAGAGAAAAAGATTACAAATTCAACAAATCTATTTTGTGGATTTTTCTTTTCATCATTCCTGTTTTGGGAATTTTATATTTCGGTTATACGCAACAAGAGTTGATTTTCGGTAAGAAATCATTCGACAGTGTTTCTGTGCAAACCACTACAAAAAGAATTGAAAAACCCGTTCCTGTAAAAATAGATTCGGCTCAGATGAAAATTGCAGATTCTATTAAGCAGATTCAATTGAAAAAAGATTCTTTAATTCAGGATTCTATTAAAAAAACAGCCGTGAAATCTGTGAAAATTCCGGCAACTCAAAAATCAAAACCTCAATGGCAAAAATAAAAAAAGCGTCAGAATCGCTTACAGTGATGACGAATATCGTTCTTCCGAATGATACCAATCAACTTAGAAACCTTTTCGGTGGAGAATTGTTGGCAAGGATGGACAGATGTGCATCAATCTCAGCAACGAGACACTGCGAGAGAAGAGTAGTAACAGCTTCTGTGAATCACGTTTCTTTCGATCATCCGATTCCCGAAGGCGGAATTGTAGTAATGGAATCTAAAGTTTCCCGTGCTTTTTCAACTTCAATGGAGATTTATGTGGATGTTTGGTTGGATGATCCGATTAATCATAAAAAAATCCAGACCAATAAAGGAATCTATACTTTTGTAGCGGTGGACGAATTCAACAGACCGATTCCGATTCCTGATATGGAGCCGGAAACAGATCTTGAAAAAGAAAGATTTGCTGCAGCCTTACGAAGAAAAGAATTATCTCTGATTCTTTCAGGAAGAATGAAGCCTACAGATTCTGTGGAACTGAAAAAATTGTTTGCAGGAGATATTGAACAATAATTGACAACGGAAGAATTTTTTTCTTCCGTTTATTTTTAAATGTAAGTTACAAAAATGAGAATCTTATTATTAGATAAAAACCATCCTCTTATCACCGATCAGCTTTTAGACAAAAACTTTATTCTGGAAGAAGACTTCACGTCTTCTTATGATGAGGTTTGTGCTAAAATTCAAAATTATGATGGAGTAATTATTCGCAGCAGAATTCCTTTAGATAAAAATTTCCTTGAACATGGAGAAAATCTGAAATTCATCGCAAGAGTAGGAGCCGGAATGGAAAATATAGATATTCCTGTCGCTGAAAAACTTGGAATTCAATTGATTAATTCTCCTGAAGGAAACCGTGATTCCGTGGCTGAACACGTTATCGGAATGCTTTTAATTTTAATGAACCGGCTTTTCATTGCTTCTCAGGAAGTAAAAAACGGAATCTGGCTTCGTGAAGAAAATCGTGGCGACGAATTATTAGGAAAAACTGTAGGATTAATTGGCTACGGAAATATGGGAAAAGCCACCGCAAAAAGACTTTCGGGTTTTGGTTGTAGGGTAATTTTTTATGATATTCTTCCCAATCTTTCCGATGAATTTGCGACTCAGGTTTCTTTAGAAGAATTGAAAGAAAAAGCTGAAGTTTTAAGTTTACACATTCCTTTGACAGAGGAAACTCACTATTTAATTGACGAAAATTTCATCTCAGAGATGAAAAATGATTTCTATTTCGTTAATACAGCAAGAGGTAAAAATGTTGAAACGAAATATTTAGTTGAAGCTTTGAAATCAGGAAAAGTAAAAGGAGCTTGTTTGGATGTTTTAGAATATGAAAAGTCATCATTCGAAAATCTTGATACTTCGACTTCGCTCAGTACAAGAGAAAATGAAGATTTAAGTTATCTTTTAAACTCAGAAAAAGCAATAGTAACGCCTCATATCGCAGGGTGGACTCATCAGAGCAAAGAAAAACTGGCGCAGGTAATTGTAGATAAAATTGTAGCTGCTTTTTGTTAAGATTAGGAGGTTAAGAAAATTACTCATTTAGGGTGTGAAATTTTATGTTAAATAATTCATAATTGATAATTGCCTTTTCATTTTTGAACTGAGTTTTATTAAATTGCCACTCATTTTTTGAACGCATGAAGAAGCTTAACCTGGTATTTGTTACAACCTTTTTTTTATTTCTTTTTTCCTGTAAAAATAAATCTGAAAGCAATATTGCAGCCTCAGAATCTACAACCAATCTTCCTAATTACGGAAATGTAGATCTAAGCAAAGTTTTTGCGGATGAAAACTTCAGTCTGGTTGATAAAAAATACGCAGTAAATTACATCGATCAATACTATAAAAAAGTTTGGGAGGGAAGCAACCTGAGCGGAAGTTTTCTTGTGGCGAAAGGAGATGACATTCTGTACGAAAATTACAGAGGCTTTGCGAGAGAAGGAAACCAGAATCCTATTGATAAAAATACGGCACTTCACGTTGCTTCAGTTTCAAAAACAATGACAGCAATGGCGATGATGAAATTGATCGAAGCCGGTAAAATAAAATTAACAGATCATCTAACACAGTTTTTCCCCGGATTTCCTTATCCTAATGTAACAGTTCAAACTTTATTAGACCAAAGAAGCGGACTTCCAAAGTACGAATATTTCATTACTAAAATTCAACCTGCTCCTGCAGAGCTTTCCAAAACTTTCATTACGAATCAGGATGTTTTAAATATGATTATTAAATACAAACCTGAATTAGCAAGAGATACTGATACGGGTTTTATGTATTGCAATACCAATTATGCGCTTTTGGCTTTATTAATTGAAAAAATCACCAAAACTCCTTTTCCTCAGGCGATGCAAGAAATGGTTTTCACACCGTTGAAAATGAAAAACACTTACATTTTTCAGGAGAAAGATATTCCGACTGCGTCACAATCATTTTATTTTGGTGGAAACAGATTGTATCCTTTAGACCGATTGGATCTGATTTACGGTGATAAAAATGTGTATACAACACCCAGAGATCTCCTCAATTTTTCGAAGGCTATGTTTTCAAAAGATTTTTTAAAACCAGAACTGATGGAAATGGTTTTCACACCATACAGCAATGAAAAAGCAGGACAAAATAATTATGGTTTAGGTTTCAGGATGAAAATTTTTGATAACGGTGAAAAGCTGACCTATCACAACGGTTGGTGGCACGGAACAAACTCTGTTTTTGCTCATCTTTTAAAATCAAAAGTGACGATTGTTGCCATTGGAAATAAATATTCGGGAAGAGTGTATACCGCATTGGCTTTGTCCGGATTATTTGAAGATTTTCCGGCTCAGAAAGACAAGCTCCACAGCATTATGAATGATAATCAGGACACTTTGAAAACCCAGACCGAAGTTTTTGGAGAATAATGTTTATTTTTGCTCAAATAATTTCATGAAAAGATTTCTTCTTTTATTTATCATTGGGATTCTTGTGCAGTCTTGTGCAAGAGTAGGTTCACCAGTTGGAGGCGCAAAAGACAGTTTGGCTCCGGAAGCTATCGGTTCGAATATCGATACGACGAGAGTGAATGTGAGAAGAGATATCAAAGAACTTCGTATCGATTTCAATGAGTATATTACGCTGAAGGATATCAATAAAAACCTTAATATTTCTCCACCCATAAAAAATATCAAGCGAATTCTTCCATCGAATATTGCCAATAAATTTTTGGTGATTCAGTGGACAGATACTTTGCAGGCAAATACAACCTATAATTTTAATTTTGGTAATGCGATTGTTGATAACAGTGAGGGCAATCCTCTGAGATATTACAATTTTGCATTTTCAACAGGCGAAAAACTTGATGATCTCTACATCAGTGGAGAAGTAACCGATGCTTTGGCTCTTAAAAAGAAAACCAGCTCAGAAAATAAAATGGTTGTTGGTCTTTATCAGGTGAAAGACAGTATGGACTATCGACAAAAACCTTACTACATTACAAAGGTAGATGATGATGGTTATTATGAATTAAACTATCTCGCACCGGGAAAATATAAAATCCTGGCTTTCGATGATGATAATGAAAACTCAATTTACAATCCCGGAAAAGAAAGAATTGCTTTCAGAAAAGATACCGTTGTTGTAGAGAAATCAATTTCAGGGTTAAATTTAAAATTATTTCCGTCTAAAAAACCTTTCAAAAAACCTGAGTTTAAAGAAATGGCAGGCGGAATTATGATGCTGTTTGAAGGAAATCCTGATGAGGTAAAAGTGCTTCCGGTAAGTGAAAAACTTAAAAATATTAAAGTTACTCATATTCCAAAATCAGACTCGGTAAAAATTTGGTTCGATGCTGTAAAAAGTGATCTGGGACAAACGACCAACGAAAAAGTGGAGTTTAGCTATGATACAGGAAAAGTGCAGGATACCGTTTCCACTTTTTATAAATACAATAAGAAGAATGTGATGGAGCTTAATAATGACAGCGGTGGTTCTCTGCTACCTCCTAAAACCGATTTCACACTATCTTCAAACTTTATTATTGATAAAATAGATGCTGAAAAATGGACTTTAAAAATAGATAGCACAGTAACGGTACCTTTCACGGCAAAAATATCAGAAACAAACCCGTATCATATTTTGGTAAAAGCAGATTTTGAAAGTGGTAAAAAATATCAGCTGACTGTTCCTAAAACTACAGTCTCTTCATATTACGAGAAAAATCCTGATTCCAAACGTTTCGACTTTGAAATTGATAAGATTGAAAATTACGGGAAGCTTATTATAAAACTTAAAAACGCTCCGACAAAAAAATATTGGTTACAGCTGTTAGATTCAGGAGAAAAACCAATTTATCAGAAATATACAAGCGGAAACGAAGTCACTTTTGATATTCTAAAACCCGCGGAATATATCGTTCGTATTTTGGTTGATAATAATGAAAATAAATATTGGGACGAAGCCGATTTCGAAAACGGAGTTTTTGCTGAAGACGCCTATACTTACTACAAAACAGCAGTGATCAGACCTTTATGGATTTCCAATGAAGACTGGGATTTGACAGATACCAGAACTTTGGATACCAGTAAAATGGGAACAAGCAGTGGTTCTCCAAAGAATACGCCTTCTCAACCAAGTCAGAACAGACCGTCAACAACGAATCCTACAAGCACAACAATTCAAAACGGTAATACCAATACAAGAAGCACAAACAGACAGCTTCAAATACAGAGATAATGCAGAAGTTTAAGAAAATAGTTTTTTGGTGTCTGGTTGGTTTTGCAATGATTCAGTTTATTCCGATTGATAAAGTGAATAAGCCGGTGGATAAAAGAAAGAACTTTATAGAAGTTAAAAACACTCCTGCTAAAATTTCTGAACTGATAAAAAACGCTTGCTACGATTGTCATTCCGATGAAACGGTTTACCCGAAATACGCTTATATTGCGCCGTTTTCCTGGTCAGTAAAAAGTCATGTGAATGAAGGAAGAGAACATCTTAATTTTTCAGTTTGGGCAACTTATAATGATGATCTTAAGAAAAATATGCTGACGAAATCAATTCAGACGATAGAAAATAAGATTATGCCGATGCCTGCTTACATTATTTATCATAAAGAAGCCAATCTTACCGATGCGGAAAGAACTTTACTGATAAAGTATTTCGAAGAGATATTAAAATCTAAAACATACTAATTTTAAATAAAAAACTCTCGCAATTTGCGAGAGTTCTATTTTTGATGATTATTTGTTATTCTTAATATAGCTTTCAAAAAATATCTTCTGAGAATCAAAAGCAATGTCATCCAGATTGATTTCTGAGACTTTAATCCAATGCGTCTCTGAAATTTCAGATAACGCTAATTTAGCTTCAAACTTCTCTGCAACGTTATATTCATAAAAAAGGTCGATCGTATTATAATCTATCTCTTTGTACTGATAAACATTCGGAAGGCTTGTAAGATATTTTAAATTATTAATATCAACATCAATCTGAAGCTCTTCAAAAAGCTCTCTTTTGCAGGTGTTTTCTGCACTTTCTTTAGGATCGACAAAACCACCCGCAAGATCGAGTTTTCCTTTTTTAGGCTCCTGATTCCTTTTCGTTAAATAAATTTCATCCTTGCAACGGATAACAACGGCAACGGCTCCTGCAACATTATTATATAAAGTAAAACTACATTCGGGGCAGCTCCACTTTTTTTCTCCATCCCATTTTAGGGTTTCTTTTCCGCAGTTCGGACAAAATTTTAATATTTTCATTAAGCAATATGAGAATTTCTCGGATGATAATTTAAAATCACATCACGAAGTTCTTCAGTTTTTAAATGGGTGTAAATTCCGGTCGTTGTAATGCTCGAATGTCCCAACATTTCTTGTATATACCTTAAATCGGCACCATTCTGCAACAGATGTGTCGCAAACGAATGTCTGAATGTGTGAGGCGAAATTTTCTTGCTTACTCCGGCTTTATCGGTAAGTTCTTTAATAATAATAAAGACAATCACACGAGACATCGAAGTTCCTCTGCTATTAAGGAAAAGAATATCTTCATGTTTTTTGTTTACCTTACTCTTAGAACGGACTTCATTAATATATTCCTTCAAAAGTTTAGCGGTGTATTGTGCCAAAGGAACAAAACGCGTTTTTTCACCCTTTCCGGTAATTTTAATGTAATTTTCTTTAAAATTGATATTTGAAATCTTAATATCAATCAATTCCGAAACTCTCAGACCACAACCGTAAAGCACTTCAATAATGCAGTGATTTCTTTTTCCAAGATCAGAACCCCTTTCGATAGCTTCAATTATCCTTTCGATATCGGTAAGGCTTAAAGTATCGGGTAAGTACAATCCCAATTTTGGTCCTTCCAGCAGAGCAGAAGGGTTGTCATCACGAATTTCATCTTCCAGAAGATACCTGAAAAAAGCTTTAATGGAAGAAATCCATCTCGCCTGTGATCTTTCACTGAATTTTTGTTTCGATAATTTGAAAATGTATTCCTGCAGATTGTCGTAGGTAATCTTCTCAGGCCCAGTGTTTTCAAGGTCGCCAACGGCGTAATCTTTTAGTTTCTTGATGTCGCGAATGTAGGCGTCAAGTGTGTTTTCTGAAAAGTTTCTTTCGAAGCGAAGAAAGATTTCAAAATCTTTAATTTTTTCATCCCAAGTCATTGTGTTTTATTTTTTTAATTCATTCTCTGATACTTGTATTATTTCAATCCGATGTTCTTTTAAAAAAGCGATACCTTCATTATCTGAATAAGCATTAATATAGACAAGTCTTGAAATACCGGCCTGTAAAATCAGCTTACTACATTCTTTACATGGCGACAAAGTAAGATACAGTGTAGCGCCACGAGCAGACTGTGTAGAGCCCGCCAATTTCAAAATTGCATTTGCTTCTGCATGAAGAACGTACCAGTGTGTTTTACCGTTTTCGTCTTCGCAGCAATTCTCAGATCCCGATGGGGTACCATTGTATCCATCTGAAATAATCATCCTATCTTTTACGATAAGAGCTCCTACCTGCTTTCTTTCACAGTAGGAAAGTTTTGCCCACTCCTGAGCCATCTTTAGATAAGCTTTATCAAACTTATTATACATCTGCATCGTTTATTTTCGAAATAATTTGTGATGTGGTATTTAGAAATTCGGCTTTCTTTTTTCTAAAAAAGCTGAAACTCCTTCTTGTTTGTCTTCCATATCAAAAAGCTCTCCGAAAAATTTTATTTCGGTTTCAAAACCTTTATCAGTATCCGACAGATTGGTTGCTTTAATCGCTTTTGAAATCGCCATAGGAGAATTAAACGCTATTGTTTTTGCTAATTCTTCTGTTTTGGAAAGAAGCTCACCAATTGGGAAAACTTCATTTACCAGACCGATTTCTTTTGCTCTTTGTGCAGGAATCATTTTTGCTGAGAAAATCATTTCATTCGCAATACCTTTTCCTACTAATTTTGGAAGTCTTTGGGTGCCCCCATATCCCGGGATCAATCCTAAGGTTACTTCAGGAAGACCAAGTTTGGCATTTTCGGAAGCGTATCTGATGTGGCAGGACATCGCCAGTTCTAAACCTCCTCCTAATGCAAAACCGTTTACAGCAGCAATAACAGGTTTAGAAAGGTTTTCAATTTTATTAAAAAGAATATTTTGTCCGTTTCTTGCCAGCTCTTCTGCTTTTTCTTGATTAAAGTTACTAAATTCTTTTATATCTGCACCAGCTACGAATGATTTTTCTCCGCTTCCGGTTAAAATAATTGCTCTTACTTCATTGTCAGACTGTAATTCATCAAGCGCCGAACTGATTTCCTTTATGGTCAATGCGTTCAGTGCATTCAGGCTTTCAGGTCTGTTTATGGTAATTACAGCTATTTTATTTTCTTTTTTTAGCAGTATATTTTCGTAAGTCATTATCTCTTTAATCTTTAAGAACCTGCAAATTAAAAATTTTTTACAAATAAAAAGGGAAAAAATTAATTTTTTCCCTTTTAAATGTTTATTATTTAATAGTTTACTTTGAATGATTCATCATATTTGCATCAATATTGACACTTAAACCTGAAGCTACTTTCATGCCAAGCTCAATATTTGCTCTGAAAAAATGACATAATTGACGGTTGATAATTTCATCTTTTTTTGGTCCGTCTATTCCACTCATACTACCAATAATATTATTTACAAGATGATCCCTGTCTTCCTGATTCATTGCTTTTGTATATAGAAGGCCGGGTTGAGTATAATGATCGTCATCGTTTTCGTTTCTATTGAAATTAGCAACATGATTGCTGTCTAATTCATATTCATAATTCTTGTAAGCAGAATCGGGTACAATATCATCGAAACTATTAGGATGATAATTCGGTTTGTCCTGATATTCACTTGAATCTGCCATAAAACCATCTCTTTGATAATTATTTACGGCAAAAGGACACCTGTTAACTTCCAGCTGATGAGCATTTACGCCAACTCTGTATCGGTGCGCATCCGGATAAGAGAATAGTCTTCCCTGAAGCATTTTATCAGGAGAGAAACTAATACCGTTTACTAAATTACTTGGTGAGAAAGTAGATTGTTCTACATGTGCAAAATAATTTACAGGGACTTCATTCAGTTCCATTTCTCCAACTTCGATAAGCGGAAAATCTCCCTGAAACCATACTTTTGTAATATCAAAAGGATTCCATCTGAATTCTTTTGCCTGCTCTTCAGTCATTACCTGGATGTACATTGTCCATTTTGGGAAATCGTTGTTATCAATTGCATTGCAAAGATCTTCCTGTGCAAAATCAGGATTTTCACCTGCCATTTTCACGGCATCATCATTGCTGAAATTTTTGATTCCCTGTTTTGTCTTAAAATGAAACTTTACCCAGACTCTTTCATTCTTATCATTAATCATTGAAAAAGTGTGAGAACCAAATCCGTGCATATGTCTGTATCCGTAAGGAGTTCCACGATCTGACATTAAAATTAAAACCTGGTGAAGAGATTCGGGATTTAAACTCCAGAAATCCCACATCATGGTTGCGCTTTTCAGATTGGTTTTTGGAACACGCTTTTGAGTGTGAATAAAATCCGGGAATTTTTTGGCATCCTTAATGAAAAAAACGGGAGTATTGTTTCCTACAAGATCCCAATTTCCGTCTTCAGTATAAAATTTTAAAGCAAATCCTCTCGGGTCTCTTGCTGTATCTGCGCTTCCTTTCTCTCCGCCTACGGTAGAAAATCTTGCAAACATTCTGCATGAATTTCCAACTTTAGAAAATATCTTTGCTTTCGTGTACTGCGATATATCGTGTGTTACCGTAAATGTTCCGTAGGCTCCTGTTCCTTTTGCGTGTACAATTCTTTCCGGAATTCTTTCTCGTACAAAATGAGCAAGGTTTTCCTGTAATATAAAATCCTGTAATAATACCGGACCACGTGCGCCGACGGTCTGTGAATCCTGATGTTCAAAATAAGGTGCGCCGCTTCCTGTGGTTAATTTCTTTGAATCCATATAGTTATGATTTGAGGTTTATTTCCAATTTTCAGTATCAAATTTAGTTGAATTTTTAATTGCTTCTGCCAAAAACATCATATCTTTGTCATAGATAATATTAATCAGATGAACATTCAGCAATTGGAATATCTTATCGCTGTAGATAAGTACAAACATTTCGGTAAAGCGGCTCAGGCTTGTTTTATTACCCAGCCTACACTAAGTGCAATGATACAGAAGTTTGAAGATGAACTGGATGTAAAGGTTTTCGACAGAACAACTCACCCGATCAGAACCACGGATGTTGGACTTCAGATCATTGATCAGGCAAAGGTGATTATAGAATCTGTCAATGAGTTGAAAAACAAAGCGAATTTGCTGAACAATATTTTAGGAGGAACTATTAATCTGGGAATTATTCCTACCGTTTCGTCATTTATTTTACCGACCGAAATTTTCCATTTTCTCCAGAATAATCCTAAAATTCAGATGAATGTAAAGGAAATGACAACCGATAATATTATCAAAGCTTTGAAAGCAGGTGAATTGGATGCAGGAATTATTTCTACACCTTATGATAATGCCAATGAATTTTATCAGGATTTCTTGTTTAATGAAGAACTGATGATTTACAGTTCGGATACAGAAGCAAATAAGAAAAACACATTTATTGTTCCTGAAGAAATGAATGTAGAAAAAGTTTGGCTTCTTGAGGAGGGAAACTGTCTGAGAAGTCAGTTTGAAAACATCTGTCATTTAAAAGAAAATACATTAAAACCTAAAAATCTGGATTTCTTGGCATCAAATATTCAGACTTTGGTACATATGGTTGATAAAGTAGGCGGAATCAGCATTTTACCGGAATTGGCTTTAAACCAACTTTCAGAAGAACAGAAAGGTAAAGTGTTCAGATTTAAGAAGCCTTTCCCTTACAGAGAAATCAGCATCATTTATTATAAGCCGACATTTAAACAGAAAATTATCGATGAGCTCGGATCTTTTATTAAATCTTCTTTAGAATCAAAATTAAATTACCACGAAGCCCCAAAAGATTTTGTAAGCATTAAACCTCAATAAATAAAGACCGGATTTTTATTCGGTCTTTTCGTTTTTTATTTATCTGCGAAAAGTTTTGAGTATTAGAAAAATAGTACTTAAATTTGCAAACGTTTATTAACGAGGAAAAATTTGACCTGATTGCAACCTCTATAAAAAAATGCTAAAACAGTATAATTCTTTTTAGCTTTTTCCGGGCAATTATTCTATCTTTTTCTTCATATTTTAATTAAAAAATACAAAGATATATGTCTTATTTATTTACATCTGAATCAGTTTCAGAAGGACATCCGGATAAAATTGCCGATCAGATCTCCGACGCACTTATCGATAACTTTTTAGCATACGACAAAACTTCAAAGGTTGCTTGTGAAACTTTGGTGACAACAGGACAGGTTGTTTTAGCAGGAGAGGTAAAATCTGATGCTTACTTAGATGTACAGACTATTGCAAGAGAAGTAATCAACGGAATTGGTTATACAAAAGGTGAATATATGTTTAATGGAGATTCTTGCGGAGTTATTTCTGCAATTCATGAGCAGTCGCCGGATATCAATCAAGGAGTTGACAGAGTTGCTGCTGATGAAACTTTCGAAACAAAAGCAAATGCACAGGGAGCAGGAGATCAGGGAATGATGTTCGGTTATGCAACCAACGAAACGGCAAACTACATGCCTTTGGCTTTAGATTTGGCACATACAATTCTTAAAGAACTTTCTGCGATCAGAAGAGAGAATTCTAAGATTACATACCTTCGTCCTGATGCAAAATCTCAGGTAACTATTGAGTATTCTGATGATCACAAACCGGTAAGAATTGATTCTATCGTAGTTTCTACTCAGCATGACGATTTCGGAGCTGAAGAAGAAATGCTGAATAAAATCAGAGAAGATATCAAAAATATTTTGATTCCTAGAGTTGTGGCTTTACAGACAGAAGAAATCAAAGCTTTATTTAATGATCAGATCAAATATCATATCAACCCAACAGGAAAATTTGTAATCGGTGGGCCTCACGGAGATACAGGTTTGACTGGTAGAAAAATCATCGTAGATACGTATGGTGGAAAAGGAGCCCACGGTGGTGGTGCTTTCTCTGGAAAAGATCCTTCAAAAGTTGACAGAAGTGCGGCTTATGCAACCAGACATATTGCTAAAAACTTAGTGGCTGCAGGTGTTGCAGATGAGGTTTTGGTACAGGTTTCTTACGCAATTGGTGTTGCTGAACCTTGTGGTTTATATATTAATACGTACGGAACTTCTAAAGTTGGTTTAAATGACGGTGAAATTGCTAAAAAAGTATCTACAGTTTTCGATTTGAGACCTTATGCAATCGAGCAGAATTTGAAATTAAGAAATCCTATTTATCAGGAAACAGCTTCTTACGGTCACATGGGAAGAGAGCATTTTGTTGCTGATAAAACATTCAATAAAGGTCACAAAAATGAGTTGACTCTTACAGGTTTAGAATTCTTCACTTGGGAAAAATTAGATAAAGTGGAAGAAATAAAATCCGCTTTCGGAATTTAATTCTGCTTTTCGGTATAGAAACTGCTTTAACATGAAAATGCTAAAGCAGTTTTTTTTATTTTTACACTTAAATATTTTATAATGAATATGCGATCTGCAATCACAATACTTTTTCTCTTTTTTATCGGAACTCTGGTAAAAGCTCAATACACTGTTCATAAGATGATTAATGTAGGCTATGTTTACCAAAATCAAAGCTTTGGAGAAATAGGAGGTAAATTAATGTTTCTGAAAAATGATGATGTGATCTACAGATTGGGTGCTTCGGCTTTGATGGGATCTGCAAACTCTGAATTTGCGATTATGCCTAAATTACAAGGTGATATTTTATTCAATTTTGAAAGAAACGTAGACTTTTATCATTCTTATTATTTTCTTGCCGGAGTAGAAGGAACCAATAAATATGTTGCTCCAAAAATCGGAGTTACTCTTTTCGGAATTTTAGACCTTACCGGAGGTTATGCTTTTCCTGTTGGTAACTCAGGTTTAAATGGAAAAGAACTAAAAGGACTAAATGTAAATTTCACATTAAATATTCCTACAGCCTTCTTACATGATATGTTAAAGTAATTTTTTTTGCATAATTGTTGTAAATATTTAATAATTGCTTAACAGTTATTAAAATTTTATTTATATTTACAACATAATTTCTATGCTTATTGATAAGACTCTACTTTAATACCCGTTTACGCAAACAAAATTAAGCTTGATCCTAGTCAGGAAAAGTTTGTCAGCGGATAATAAATATTTGAGAAGAGTTATGAAATCAACAGACAGTCAATTAATAACCTTGTACCAAAAAGGTGACGAAGAAGCATTATCTATATTAATCCATCGCCATCAACGAGAGCTTTTCACATTTATTTTGTATAAAATAAATGATCAGGATCTTGCGAATGATGTTTTCCAAGATACATTCATCAAAATTATTGTAATGCTCAAAGAAGGGCGTTACAACGAAGAAGGTAAATTTATTCTCTGGGCAAAAAGAATTGCTCAGAATCTTATAATCGACCATTTTCGTGCCAAAGCAAAAAATATTAAAGTTTCAGAGACTACTTTCAATAGCGACGAGTTTTCAATATTCGATTTGATAAGAGAACCTTCGGAAAACATTGAAGATCAGTTGGTAAGTATTCAGATCCAGGAAGATTTGCTGAAAATGTTGCAATTCCTACCACAAAACCAGCAGGAGGTGATAAAACTCAGGTTTTTTGACGGACTGAGCTTTAAAGAAATTGCAGAACATACGGATATGAGCATTAATACGACTTTAGGACGTGTAAGATATGCGCTGATCAACCTCAGAAAAATCATGGAAGAGAATAATATTATTCTTACGAGATAATAATTCACAATGTTTCACGTTTTAAAGAAAAACCTTTTTTCGCCTATGAAAAAAAACGATTCTTTAAAAATGAAAAGCTTGAAACCCAAAAAGCAAACCATTGATTTTTTGCTCAGTTTCTCAAAAAATCTTGAAGTAGTGAAGATTAAGAATAATCATATTCACCTTTCAAAAAATTAATCATTAATTTTGTGCTGTATGAAAATTCAGCACATTTTTTTTGATCTCGACAATACTCTTTGGGATCATCGCCGAAACGCTTATCTTACCATCAAAGATCTTTTCGAAAAAGAGGAAATCACTTTAAAATACAATATTGATTTTGAAGAATTTCATTCTGTTTATCATGAAATTAATGAAAAACTGTGGGAACAGATTCGTGACGGAGAAATTGATAAAGAATATCTGAGAAAACATCGTTTTTATGATACTTTCAATCGTTTTGGAATTGATGACCTCAAACTCTCAATGTTTTTTGAAGAACATTTTTTAGATAAAATTTTGAATTATAATCATCTTGTTGAAGGTGCGGAATATATTTTAGATTATTTGAAAGCTAAAAATTATACACTTCATATCATCTCGAATGGTTTTCAGGAAGTGACAGAAAGGAAATGTATTCTTTCCGGAATCGATCATTATTTTAGAACCATTACCAGTGCAGATTCTGTCGGCGTGAGAAAGCCAAATTCTGCTATTTTTGAATATTCATTAGGGGTTGCTGAAGCAAAAAATGAAGAAAGTATTCTGATTGGTGACGATTGGATCGCGGATATCATCGGATCACAACAATTTGGAATAGATTGTATTTTCTTTGATGTTTTAAATGAAAATAAAGGGGTTGAAAATTTAAAAGTGGTCAAACATCTTTTACAGATTAAAGATTATTTATAAAAATATATTTAAATAGTTTCGGCGGCACCAAAGGTGCCGCCGAAACTTTATTCATTAAGAAATATTCAGAATTAAATTCCTAAACTTTCTCGCACTCTCTTGATGGTTTGAGTAGCAATTGCTCTTGTTTTTACGGCGCCTTCCTGAAGTTTGGTTTCCAGTTCATCAAGATTGTTCATATAGTAAGAGAACAGTTCTCTTTCCTTTTCAAATCGTGTAAGAATTAAATCTAACAATTCTTTTTTAGCATGTCCGTAACCAAAATTTCCGGCTAAATATTTTGCTCTTAATTCTTCGGTCTGTTCAGGAGTTGCAATGAGTTCATAGATTGCAAAAGTCTTATCTGTTGAAGGATCTTTTGGCTCTTCCAAAGATTTAGAATCGCTTTCGATGCTCATTACCTGCTTTTTTAGTTCTTTTTCAGGTAAGAAGATGTTGATAATATTTCCTCTGGATTTCGACATTTTGTGACCGTCAACTCCGGGAACATATTTCGTGTTTTCCTGCAATTCAGCTTGTGGTAAAACCAAAACTTCACCCATCTGATTATTAAATCTTGAAGCTACATCACGCGCAATTTCTAAGTGCTGAAGCTGGTCTTTTCCTACAGGAACAATTTCGGCATCATACAATAAAATATCTGCTGCCATCAAAATCGGGTAAGTAAATAAACCTGCGTTTACGTCCTGAAGTCTGTCTGCTTTATCTTTAAAAGAATGCGCTAAAGTCAATCTCTGATAAGGAAAAAAACATGATAAATGCCAAGATAGTTCACAGGTTTCAGGGATGTCGCTTTGTCTGTAAAAGAATGTTTTTTCGGTATCTAGTCCGCAGGCAAGCCAAGCTGCAGCAATTTCGTAGGTGTTGTTTTTAAGTTCTTTTGCATCTTTAATCTGCGTAAGTGAATGAAGATTCGCAATAAATAAAAATGATTCGTTTCCTGATTGCTTTGAAAGCTCTATTGCAGGAATGATTGCACCCAAAAGGTTACCAAGGTGCGGTGTTCCGGTGGCTTGAATGCCGGTAAGAATTCTTGACATTTGTTTAAAATTATTTTAAAAATTATTGAATTGCAAATTTAGGTATTTCTCCCACAGATTTGCATGGATGATTGTGAATTTATATCAATAGGGGCGGACTTTAGTCCGCTCTAATAATTTAATGCAGATTGGTTTTAGCCAAAATTTAAAATGTCTCACGCAGATTTTGCTGATTGAGCAGATTTCTTATAGGTAAAATATTTAGACGAAAAATCTGCGTAATCTCCGAGATCAGCGAGAGATTAAATTTAAGGAATCACAATTTTCTCCCCTCCAAACTTCGGCTCAACTCCAAACATAAAATCCCAAAAAACTTTAGCTCTTGCCAGTTTTTCTCTTGCATTGGTTTTTAAACCGGCATATTTGTTTACATCTTTTGCATTATAACCCCACGCTTCAATATTGTTTTTCCTTGCAAGATAAACCGCTCTTTCATTGTGAAATCTTTGTGAAATGATAATGTATGAGTTTTGACCAAAAATTTCTTTCGCTCGTAAAACAGAATCTAAAGTTCTGAAACCTGCAAAATCCTCGAAAATTTTATCGGCAGGAACTCCGGCTTTGATGAGCTCGTTTTTCATTTCTTCCGGTTCGTTGTAATCTTCTTTAGAATTGTCTCCGCTTACAATAATATTTTTGATTTTTCCAGATTTATATAAGTCTGCAGCAGCTTCAATTCTGTTGAAAAAGTAAGCATTTGGTGCTCCGTTTGATAAAGTTTTACTTGTTCCTAAAAGAAGTCCGGTCTTTTCATCAGGCAACTTAGAAACATTAGAAGTTACGTAATCTTCCGTCTGATTATTTATCGTAAAATTTGACCAGACGATAAAAATAATTCCTGCCACGAAAAGCAGCAGGAAAATTTTGATTATATTTTTTATAATTTTTCTCATACATTTTAACCTTGAAGTTTTCATAAAAGTATGAAATCCCCATGAGTTGGCAACACAAAAAACCGATAGAGATTATGGGATTAAATATGTCCTTTAAAAGACAATAAAAATCTACATATTAAATATTTTAAAATTCAAGTCCGTTCGGGAAAGCTTTTTTTCTGAAAATTAAAAGTAATGCAGCTCCGACTGTAATGGCTGAATCGGCAACATTAAAGATGTATTTGAAAAACTCAATATGTTTTCCTCCAATTAGAGGCCAGCTTTCAGGAACGTACCAATCAACGATCGGAAAGTGAAGCATATCAACCACACAGCCTTTCATAAAAGTAGAATAGCCTTGTCCGAAAGGAACTAGTTTGGAAACTCCGCCATAACCAATCCATCTTCCGGTGCTTTCATCGAAAACGGTTCCGCTGTCGAAAATCAATCCGTAAAACATCCCGTCAATTAAATTTCCGATGGCTCCGGCAAAAATCATTGCCATTGGAATCAGTAAGTAATTGGATTCACCTCTTTTTAGCCATTTTTTAAACAGATAAACCATTCCGCCAATCAGAAAAATTCTTACAATAACCAGAAAATATTTACCGATAATTCCGCCAAAATGAAAACCATACGCCATTCCCGGGTTTTCGACAAAAGTCTTATTGAAAAAGCCATTGATTACGGGAATACTTTCATTGAGTTCGAAATTTGTTTTCACATAAATTTTTGAAACCTGATCGATCAATAAAATAAGTAAGGTTACTAATGCTACTTTTTTCATTACTTATCTTTCTTAGGATTGTCTTTAAAATTTTTTACAGGTTTTTCTTTTTTCGGAGTACGGGGTTCGAAATTTTGAGTTTTTGCTCCTCTTGTATGAAATTTTTCATAGCGAATTCCCATATCTTTCATAACACTTTTCAGTGCATTCAGCTCCATCTGGTTTTTTGGGTGTACAATTAATGCTTCCATTTTAATTAATTTTTTGTCGTTCCGAGTGAGACTTACTTTTTTGACAGCTCGTCGAGTCTTTTTCTGTCTTTTGCAGACAAATCATTGACTCCGTTTTTGCCCATTTTGCTCAGAAGATGGTCTATTTCCCTTTCTCTTTCTCTTTTGTCTGAATTAAATTTATCGTCAATCGTGAAATTTTTTTCCTTTTCAGGGAAGAATCTTTGCTTTATTTTTTCTCTGTTGAAAAACCATAAAACAGCAATAAGAATGACAGCTAAAATGATGAATTCAGTCATAGATATATTACAAATTAGGTTTATAAAATGTCGTAAAACAAATTATAAACCTAATTAATTATTTACAAAAATAAGATAAAAATTTTATCTCTGCATATTTTTAGCTTCGATGCTCAAAGTAGCGTGCGGAACTGCCAAAAGTCTTTCTTTCGGGATCAGTTTTCCGGTTACTCTGCAAACGCCGTATGTTTTGTTTTCAATTCTGATTAAGGCATTTTTCAGATCACGTACAAACTTTTCCTGTCTTCCTGCAAGAATAGAATTCTGCTCTTTGCTCAGTGTTTCTGCACCTTCTTCAAAAGCTTTGAAAGTAGGCGAAGTATCGTCTGTACCATTATTTTGATCGTTAATAAAACTTTCTCTTATCAACTGAAGATCTTTTTCGGCTTTATCTATTTTTTCTTTAATTATCTTTTTAAATTCCTGTAAATCAGCATCGCTGTATCTTACTCTTTCGTCTTGCATGTTCTTTTTTCTTTTTAATAAAATTATGAATTGGAATTTGAAAAAACAATAACTAATTATTAATTTTTTTCAACATTCACCTTGAATTTAATGTCATCTATGTCGATTTCGTTAAAATTTGAAAGTGAAGATACAATTTCTATTTTATTTGACAAGACTTCAGATGAAATATATTCTTCATTTTCTTTAATTTGATTTAAAAATGGAGAATTTTCTTCTAAAAAGATGTTGATTCTGTCTGTTAATTCAAAATCTTTATCTTTTCTGATGTTCTGAATTCTGTTAATAAACTCTCTTGCAATCCCTTCAGATTTTAACTCTTCTGTCAGTGTCAAATCTAATGCCACAGTTGTTTTTCCATCTGAAGTTACCGTCCATCCCGGAATATCTTTTGTTGAAATTTCTACATCGTTCACAGTAATTTCATATCCCTGAATATCTATTTTCCCTTCTTTTTCTAAAGACGAGATTTGTTCGGCAGAAAGATTAGTAATTTCATTACCAACTACTTTCATGTCTTTTCCAAGTCTCGAACCTAAAGTTTTGAAGTTTGGCTTAATCTGTTTTACAATTAAATGTGAGGCTTCTTCAGCGTTAATTAATTGCAATTCTTTAACATTAACTTCTTGTTTAATTAATTCTGCAACCGCCAAAATCTGCTCTTCAGTTTTAGCATCCAACACAGGAATTAAGACTTTTTGTAACGGTTGACGCACTTTTAAGTTTTCTTTCTTTCTTAAAGAGAAAACCATACTTGTAATATTTTGCGCCAAATGTGTTTTTTCAACCAAATCCTGATCGATCAAACTTTCGTCTGCAACCGGGAAATCTGTTAAATGTACAGATTCGTTGCTGTCTTTTCCTGTTACTTTATTCAAGTCCTGATACAATTGGTCCATAAAGAACGGAGCAATTGGTGCAGATAATTTGGCAACTGTTTCAAGACAGGTATATAAAGTCTGGTAAGCAGAAATTTTGTCATCAGAATAATCGCCTTTCCAGAAACGTCTTCTGCACAATCTTACGTACCAGTTACTCAAATTATCATTGACAAAATTGCTGATTGCTCTTGCTACTCTTGTAGGTTCATAATCTTCGTAGAATGCTTTTACTTCTTTAATTAATAAGTTTAATTCAGATAAAATCCATCGATCGATTTCCGGTCTGTTTTGAATCTCTTTTTCAGAATAATTAAATCCGTCAACATTCGCATATAAAGCAAAGAATGAATAGGTATTGTAAAGCGTTCCGAAGAATTTTCTTCTCACTTCATCGATTCCGTCTTTGTCGAACTTCAGATTTTCCCAAGGATTAGCATTGGAAATCATATACCAACGCGTCGCATCAGGACCGTAATCTGAAAGTGTCTCGAACGGGTCAACTGCATTTCCTTTAGATTTTGACATTTTCAGACCGTTTTTATCCAAAACAAGTCCGTTACTCATTACGTTTTTATAAGCAACTGAATCAAAAACCGCTGTTCCGATGGCATGAAGCGTATAAAACCATCCACGAGTCTGGTCAACTCCTTCAGCAATGAAATCTGCCGGAAAAGCTTTATGGGTGTCAATTAATTCTTTATTTTCAAAAGGATAGTGAAGCTGCGCATAAGGCATTGAACCTGAATCGAACCAAACGTCAATCAGGTCACTTTCACGGTTCATTGCTTTTCCTGAATCTGAAACTAAAACAATTTTATCAACAATGTTTTTATGCAAATCAACCAAAGAATAGTTTTCTTCAGACATATTTCCGATCTCAAAACCTTTGAACGGATTTGATGTCATGAATCCTGCTGCGATTGATTTTTCAATCTCATTGTACAATTCTTCGATAGAACCGATGATTTTTTCCTCTTTTAAATCTTCTGTTCTCCAGATTGGCAACGGAATTCCCCAATATCTTGAGCGGGAAAGATTCCAGTCGTTCACATTTTCAAGCCAGTTTGCGAAACGTCCTTCACCGGTAGATTTCGGTTTCCAGTTGATTTCTTTATTTAAATCAACCAACCTGTCTTTTACAGCAGTCATTTTCACAAACCAGGAATCCAGTGGATAATACAATACAGGTTTATCAGTTCTCCAGCAATGAGGGTAGCTGTGAACATATTTTTCTACTTTGAAGGCTTTGTTTTCTGTTTTCAACAAAATCGCAAGTTCCACATCCCACGATTTTTCAGGTGCAGTTCCTTCGTCGTAATATTCGTTTTTGATGTATTTTCCAGAGAATGTTTCCGGAACATTTTCTCCTTTAATAAATCTACCTTGTAAATCTACTAATGGAACCAAATTATCATTCTCGTCTTTAATCAACATCGGCGGAATTCCTGCTTCTTTTGCAACTCTTGCATCATCTGCACCAAAAGTCGGAGCCGTATGAACGACACCTGTACCGTCTTCAGTAGTTACAAAATCACCTAAAATTACTCTGAAAGCGTCTTCAGGATTTTCATTTGGTGTAAACCAAGGAACTAACTGCTCATATTGAGTTCCAACCAATTGTTCGCCAGTAAATTCTTTTAAAATTTTAAAAGGAATTGTTTTACTGTCTGAAGTATAGTTTGCTAAATCTTCATCAGTTCCTTCCACATATTTTTTACCAAAATTCTTTTCGACTAAAACTCTTGCCAAAACAACTGTTACAGGCTCGAAAGTATATTGATTGAACGTTTTCACGACTACATATTCAATATCTCTTCCAACTGTCAACGCTGTGTTTGAAGGCAAAGTCCAAGGCGTTGTCGTCCAGGCTAAAATGCTTACATCACCGTCAACATCGTTGAATAATTGAGAAGATTCTTTTTTAACTTTAAACTGAGCAACAATTGTTGTATCGGTAACATCATGATACGTTCCGGGCATGTTTAATTCCGCAGAAGAAAGTCCGGTTCCTGCTTTTGGAGAATATGGCTGAATGGTGTAACCTTTATACAACAAATCTTTGTTGTATAATTGTTTTAGCAACCACCAAACCGTTTCCATGTATTTTGATTTGTACGTGATGTACGGATCTTCCAAATCTACCCAATATCCGATTTTTTCGGTAAGGTGATTCCAAACATCCGTATAACGCATTACCGCTTCACGACAAGCTTTGTTGTAATCTTCGATCGAAATTTTTTTGCCAATATCCTCTTTCGTGATTCCAAGTTCTTTTTCAACTCCTAATTCAACAGGAAGTCCGTGCGTGTCCCAACCCGCTTTACGGAAAACCTGTTTCCCGTTTTGAGTTTGGTAACGACAGAAAATATCTTTCAACGCTCTCGCCATTACGTGGTGAATTCCGGGCATTCCGTTCGCTGAAGGCGGCCCTTCGTAAAATACAAACTCAGGTTTTCCCTGACGTGTTTCCACGCTTTTTGCGAAAGTATTGTTTACTTTCCAGAATTCCGAAACTTGTCCGGCGATGTCGATAAGATTGAGGTTTTTATATTCTTTAAATTGGCTCATTGTAATTCTCAATTTGTTGATGATTAATCAAGTTGGCAAATTTAGTGATTTTTGTCGGTTTATAATATATGTTTTATTTTGATAACGTCTATGAAAAAGTTGTTTAAAACTTTATGGTGAAAATTTGCGAATTGTCAATTGTGAAATGTGAATTTTAGGATATGTTATAAAACAAAATTTGTGGCTTGCGAGTCAATAGAGGCGGGCATTAGCCGGCTTAAATGTTTTTTTGGGATTGGCTTTAGCCAAAACTTATTTTTTTCTCGCAGATTTTTCTGATTGCGCAGATTTTATTTTTAACATTATCATCTGTGAAAATCTGTATCATCTGTGGGAAATAATTAATTTTAAATTAAATAAATTTGTCTTCTAAATTTAAACTATTGGAACTTTTCCCATCCATCGAAAAATCAAGCGTTCAGGAAATAAAAACTTTTCAGGAAGAAAAACTGAAAGAGCTTTTGAAATACCTTGAAAACCATTCGCCTTTTTATCAAAGAATATTCAAAGAAAATAACATTGCTATTTCTGAGATTCAGACTTTGGAAGATTTACAGAAAATTCCGACTACCGCGAAGAATGATATTCAACAGAATAATGATGATTTCTTTTGTGTTCCGATGACCGAAATTGTGGATTTCAGTACAACTTCCGGAACATTGGGCGATCCTGTGACTTTCGGACTTTCAGAAAAAGATATGGAGAGAATTGCCTACAATGAAGCTATTTCTCTTTCGTGTGCCGGAATTTCTAAAGGTGATGTTGTTCAGATGATTACCACAATTGACAAGCGATTTATTGCCGGTTTAGCCTATTTGCTCGGACTGAGAAAAATTGGAGCCGGAGTTGTAAGAATGGGACCTGGAATTCCTGAATTACAGTGGGATTCTATTTTCAGGTATAAACCGAAATATCTGATTACTGTTCCGTCTTTTTTATTAAAAATGATTGATTACGCCGAGAAAAATGGTTTAGATTAAGAAAATTCAAGTGTAGTTGGTGCGGTTTGCATTGGAGAAAGTATCAAAAATCAGGATTTTACAGATAATATTCTTTCTCAGAAAATCAAAGAGAAATGGAATATTCAATTATATTCTACTTATGCTTCCACTGAAATGAGTACGGCGTTTACAGAATGTGAATTGCAAAATGGAGGACACCAACATCCTGAATTAATCATTACTGAAATTCTTGATGACGAAGGCAACCCAGTGAAAGAAGGAGAAAGTGGAGAATTAACGATAACAACTTTAGGCGTTGAAGCGATTCCTTTGCTGAGATTTAAAACCGGAGATATTGTAAAACCTCATTATGAACCTTGCCATTGCGGAAGAAATACAATGCGATTGGGCCCGGTTATCGGCAGAAAACAGCAGATGATCAAATACAAAGGCACAACTTTATATCCGCCTGCGATGAACGATATTCTGAATGATTTTAATGGGATTTCGTGTTATCAGATTGTGATTCATTCCAGCGAAATTGGTCTGGATGAAATTATTATCAAATTGAGCACAGAAAACAGTGACGAAAATTTTGTAAATGAAGTGCGAGACCATTTCCGTGCAAAATTGAGAGTCAGTCCGAAAATTGAGATTGTTGATTTTGATATCTTGTCTAAAATAGTTTTTCATCCGAACAGCAGAAAACCTATTACATTTATCGATTTAAGATAAATTTTATTCTATAAATATTGAAATATTGTTATTTAATTAAGTTGGAATTTCTTTTCTAATGCTATATTTGCTGCTTTAATTATAATCTATGAAAAAAATATTTTTGCTTTTGTTTGTAGCAATAGCAACAACAACTTTTGCTCAAAATCTTACCGTAACTTCTGGAAACCTTAGTTTTTTAAAAGGACAAACAGAAGTTAATGTTGAACGGAATTACGGAAGCCCACTTTTTCAGGCTGATAATTTTTCGGAAACCGAATATTTAGAAAGAAGACATAAAGAAACGGTGGCTAAGAAAGGCGAAGCTGCCTGGAAAACATGGATTGACACGTGGGAACAACATGTGGAAACAATCTGGACAGAAAAGTTTATTGAAGGTTTAAATAAATCAAAAAAAATTAAATTCAGCCAAAATATTGAAGCTAAATATACTTTAATCATTCATCCAACATGGATGTATGCGGGTTGGAGTGGTTTTGTAACACAACCCGGAAAATTGTCTGCAGACATTACGATTGTGGAAACAGCAAATCCTTCAAACGTTTTGGTGACAATGAAAGGTGATAAAATTGAAGGAGTGGGAAGCAAGGTAGATTACGGAATGGAATACGGTAGACTTTCTGCTGCTTACGAAAAAACAGGTAAAGAAATAGGAAAAGAAATCAAAAAAGCTTTGAAATAAAACAAAACGGTCTGAAAATTCTCAGACCGTTTTTGTTTTATGCTTTTTCTTTTTCTGCCTTGATGAAATTGGCGAGGTTTACAATTGCCGTATCGTGAATTCTCACAAAAGTATTTTTCTTATCCCATACATAACCTGCCAAAACTGCACAGATTTTTCTTTTCACATCAGGATTTTCGGGTTGATGGAAGAATAACTCCTGAAGATTTCCGGTGTACCATTCTTTTACATACGTTGTGAAAACATTCACGCCATATAAAATATAATCTGCAAATTCTTTTTGCCAGTCTACTTTTTCGCCATTCAGTTGTCTAATTGCCAGTTTTGCCGCGGTCATTCCGCCTTCTGTTGCAAAAGCCATTCCTGATGAAAAAACGGGATCAAGGAATTCTGAAGCATTTCCAGTCAACGCAAATCCGTCTCCGTACAATTTTTTCACAGAACAGGAATAATCTTTCAAATGTTTTGGCTCAAATAAAAATTCTACATCTCCAAAGCGTTTTACATAATAATCAGACAGAGAAATTGCTTTTCTGAGCGCTTCTGCAGGATCTCCGTTTTCAGATAGTTTTTCAATATATTCGGTAGGGCCAACAATTCCTACACTCGTATTTCCATTAGAAAAAGGGATTACCCAAAGCCAGACTTCAGTTTCAATAATATCAAAAGAAATCAAAGTTCCTTCCACGCCTTCTTCTCTGTTGATGTCTACAACATGAGAAAAAATGGCAGAATGCGGAGAAAGTTTTGAAGGCTTTTCCAAATCTAAAAATCTGGGCAAAACTCTTCCGTAACCGCTGGAATCAATCACAAATTTTGCATGAATTTCTTTGGTTTCTCCATCTTTGTTTTTAACGGTTGTAATAGAATCTGTTCCGTTGAATTCAATGCCGATTACTTCCGTTTCAAATTCAAGGTCAATACCTTTATTAATAACTTCCTGAGCTAAAGTATTATCAAAATCGGCTCTAGGAACTTGCCAGGTCCAGTCCCATCCTTCTCCGAATTTGTTGCTGAAATCAAAGATGCAGACCTCATTTCCTCGCATAAAACGTGCTCCCAATTTCTTTTCAAAGCCCATTTTATCCAAAGCAGGAAACAGTCCGGCTTCATCAAAATGATCCATTACTCTCGGAATTAAGCTTTCACCAACCACAAGTCTTGGGAATTTTGTTTTTTCAACAACTTTCACGTTGATGTTGTTCTTCTTTAAGTATGAAGAAGATACGCATCCTGAAGGTCCGGCTCCGATTACGAGAACATCAACAAATTCTTTGCTCATCTTTGATTTTTTATTTTAATAATTACTTCTATCTTTGCCGCAAAATTAATGACAATTAATTATATCCTACAAAATTATATATTATTACTTTTAATTAATGAAAATAAATAACTTTTTAGAACTGAAAGATTTTCAGAGAATTATTATCGAAAACGAACGCATAGAATTAGATTCATCACTTCTCCAGAGAGTGAATGAGAGTTTTTCTTTTCTTAAAGAATTTTCAAAAAATAAAGTAATTTATGGAGTCAACACCGGTTTCGGACCAATGGCTCAATTTAAAATTTCTGATGAAGATACGCATCAGCTTCAATATAATCTGATCAGAAGTCACTCTTCAGGTATCGGAAATCCACTTCCTGCAGATGAAGTTAAAGCCTGTATGTTGGCAAGACTAAATACTTTATCATTAGGAAATTCGGGAGTTCATGAATCTGTCGTTAATTTACTTAAAGAATTAATTAACAGAGATATTACACCGTTGATTTTTGAACACGGTGGTGTTGGTGCAAGTGGGGATTTAGTTCAATTGGCCCATTTGGCTTTGGTATTAATTGGCGAAGGCGAAGTTTTTTATAAAGGCGAAAGAAAATCGACAAAAGAAGTTTTTGAAACGGAAGGATTAGAACCGATCCAGGTGGAAATTCGTGAAGGTTTAGCTTTAATGAACGGAACTTCTGTGATGTCTGGAATTGGGATTGTAAATGCATACAAAGCCAATCAGTTAACTGAAATATCCATTAAATTATCTTGTGCTATTAATGAAATCGTTCAGGCATATGACGACCATTTATCAAAAGCTTTAAACGGAACAAAACTTCACATCGGTCAGCAGAAAATTGCTGAAAAGATGAGAAATCATTTATCTGATAGTCAATTAATAAGAAAAAGAGCAGACCATTTATACACTCATTTTGAAGAGCAGGAAAAGGTTTTCAAAGAAAAAGTTCAGGAATACTATTCATTGAGATGTGTCCCTCAGATTTTGGGTCCGGTTTTAGATACTTTAGAATATACTGAAAAAGTGTTGGAGAATGAGATTAACTCAGCCAATGATAATCCTATTATCAATGTTGAAGATCAACACGTTTATCATGGAGGAAACTTCCATGGTGACTATATTTCTTTGGAAATGGATAAGCTGAAAATTGTTGTGACAAAGTTGACTATGCTAGCTGAAAGACAACTGAATTATCTTTTAAATTCAAAAATTAACGAAATTTTGCCTCCATTCGTAAATTTAGGTAAATTAGGGTTTAATTTCGGGATGCAGGGCGTTCAGTTCACGGCGACTTCTACAACGGCAGAAAGCCAAATGTTGTCAAATCCGATGTATGTGCACAGTATTCCTAATAATAATGACAATCAGGATATTGTAAGTATGGGGACGAATGCGGCAGTAATTTGCAGAAAAGTCATTGAAAATGCTTTTGAAGTTCTTTCTATTGAAGCGATTACGATTGTTCAGGCGATTGAATATCTTGGTTTTCAGGATAAAATTTCATCAAAAACAAAAGAGTTATATGATGAGATCAGAAGAATTATTCCTGCCTTTTCAAGTGATATGATAATGTATCCGTATTTGGAGGAAGTAAAAAAATATTTAAAGACAACGTAATTATTGGCTGCTTTAAGTTGTCAATAAAATATAAAACTAAGTACATATGAAATGTGCAATTATAACAGGTGGTTCACGAGGAATCGGAAGAGCAATCTGTATAAAACTGGCTGAAGAAAAAAATTATCATATTTTAATTAATTATACTTCAAACGAAGCTGCAGCAAAGGAAACTTTGGCTAAAGTTGAAGAGTTGGGTTCTACAGGAGAAATCCTCAAATTTGATGTAGGAAATGCAGAAGAAGCCCAAAAGGTTTTAAATGAATGGCAGGAAAATAATCCAAAATCTGTTGTTGAGGTAATTGTAAACAATGCCGGGATCACAAGAGACGGTCTGTTTATGTGGATGCCGAGTGAAGACTGGAACTCTGTAATCAACACAAGTTTAAATGGTTTTTACAATGTTACAAACTTCTTCATCCAGAAGTTATTGAGAAATAAATACGGCAGAATTATCAATATGGTTTCTGTCTCAGGCGTTAAAGGAACGGCTGGGCAAACCAATTATTCTGCAGCGAAAGGTGCTTTGGTCGGAGCTACAAAAGCTTTGGCTCAGGAAGTTGCCAAAAGAAATATCACCGTGAATGCAGTGGCGCCGGGTTTTATCAAAACCGATATGACTCAGGAATTTAACGAAGATGAATTGAAAGCAATGATTCCTGCAAACCGGTTTGGTGAAGCGGAAGAAGTGGCAGATTTGGTCGTCTTTCTTGCATCAAAAAAATCATCTTACATTACAGGTGAAGTAATTAATATTAACGGAGGAATTTATTCTTAAAATTTAGAGTTATAGTTTTAAGCTTTGAATTTTAAATCTTGAATTTATAAAATGGAAAATAGGGTAGTCATTACCGGAATGGGAATTTATTCCTGCATCGGCACTTCTTTGGAAGAAGTGAAGGAATCCCTTTATCAAGGAAAATCAGGGATTGTTTTAGACGAAAATAGGAAAGAATTCGGTTTCAGATCCGGACTTACAGGCGTAGTTCCGAAACCCGATCTAAAAAATCTTCTCAGCAGAAGACAGCGTGTAAGCATGGGCGAAGAAAGCGAATATGCCTACATCGCAACACTTGATGCTTTAATACAGGCAAATATCGACCAGGATTTTTTAGACCAAAATGAGGTCGGAATTTTATACGGAAATGACAGTGTTTCTCAGGCAGTTGTAGAATCTATCGACATTGCAAGAGAGAAAAAAGATACTACATTGATGGGTTCTGGTGCGATTTTCAAATCGATGAATTCTACGGTGACGATGAATCTTTCGACCATTTTTAAATTAAGAGGAATTAATTTGACGATCAGTGCAGCCTGTGCAAGCGGTTCGCATTCTTTGGGGCTGGCTTATATGATGATTAAAAACGGTTTTCAGGAGATGATTGTTTGTGGTGGAGCTCAGGAAACCAACAAATATTCAATGGCAAGTTTTGACGGATTGGGCGTTTTTTCGGTGAGAGAAAATGAGCCACAGAAAGCTTCAAGACCATTCGATTCTGAAAGAGACGGCTTAATTCCAAGTGGTGGAGCGGCTTCTTTGATTGTTGAAAGCTTAGAATCAGCCCAAAAAAGAGGTGCAAATATTATCGCAGAAATCGTTGGTTACGGATTTTCGTCAAACGGCGGGCATATTTCTACACCAAATGTTGACGGTCCGGCTTTGGCAATGAACAGAGCGCTGAAACAATCAGGTTTAAACGCGGCAGACATCGATTATATTAATGCTCACGCAACTTCTACACCGATTGGAGATGCCAATGAAGCGAGAGCTATTCATGAGATTTTTGGAAGTGATGTTCCGGTAAGTTCTACGAAATCGATGACCGGTCACGAATGTTGGATGGCGGGAGCAAGTGAAGTTATTTACTCGATTCTGATGATGCAGAATGATTTTGTCGCTCCTAATATCAATCTGGAAAGTCCTGATGATGAGGCTAAAAAGATAAATCTTATAGCAGAGACAAAAAATCAAAAAATTGACGTATTTTTGTCAAATTCTTTTGGATTTGGCGGTACCAATTCCGCACTAATAGTTAAAAAATTTGATTAAAAACATGGAAAGAGAGAAAATTATTACTATTGTTAATGATTTTTTGGTAAACGAATTTGAAGTTGATGGTGATGAAATCAGCAATGAAGCAAATTTTAAGACAACTCTGGGCTTAGACAGCTTAGATTATATTGATATGGTTGTAGTTATCGAATCAAATTTTGGTGTGAAATTAGGCGAAGCAGACTTCAAAAATATCATCACATTCGAAGATTTCTATTCAACAATCGAAAACAAAATCGCAGAAAAAAACGGTTAATTATTGATTTAAATTTATTTTCTATTTAAAATTGGATGTTTTTCGCTGACTGAGTGAAATCAAAGATTCGAGGTGTCAAACGCCTTTGCAGTGAAAATATTTTCAATCATTTCAAAAAAATCTTTGCGAACTTTGCATTAAAAATTAGTTTTTATGAACAAGTGGAAAGGTAAATCTAAAGGCTCCATTTTGGGCTATCAGATTTTCGTCTGGTGTATTAGAAATGTCGGAATCCGAAGCTCATATTTCGTTCTGTATTTTGTTGCTTTCTACTACTTTTTATTCGAAAAAAAAAGCAATAAATACTACAGATATTACTTTCAGAAAAGACTCAATTACGGATTTTGGAAGACAAAAATTTCCCTGTTTAAAAGTTACTTCACTTTCGGAACAATTCTGATTGACAAAACTGCCATTTCTGCGGGTTTAAGAAATAAATACACCTACGAATTCGACGGAATAGAAAATCTCAGAAATCTTTTAGCAGAGAAAAAAGGTGGCGTTCTTATCAGTGCACACATCGGAAATTTCGAAATTGCTGAACATTTTTTTGCAGACATTGATTTCGATTGTCAGATTAATTTAGTCACAACAGATCAGGAAGTTACAGTCATTAAAGAATATCTGGAAAGTGTTTCAATAAAAGCGACCAATATGAAATTCATCTATGTGAAAGAAGATATGTCGCATATTTTCGAGATTAATGAGGCTTTGTCGAAAAACGAACTCATTTGTTTTACAGGCGACCGTTATTTCGAAGGTTCGAAATTTCTTGAAGCAGATTTGTTGGGCAAAAGCGCAAAATTTCCGGCCGGACCTTTCATGATTGCCTCAAGATTAGGCGTTCCGGTGGTTTATGTGTACGTGATGAAAGAAAAAAATCTTCATTATCATTTGTATGCAAGAGTTGCTCAAAACGTCAAAAAACGTGATTCACAAGGACTTTTAAACTCCTACACCCAGAATCTTGAATCAATGATTAAAAAATATCCGCTTCAGTGGTTCAATTATTTCGACTTTTGGGATGATGTAGACTGATTTTAAAGAACCAAGTTAAAAGTAAAAAGAGCCAATAGAAATTCAGCGAGATACAGATGGAAAGTTAAAATAGATGCGCTTTTAGATCTGTGAAAATCTGTGGAATCTGTGGGAAATCTTTGACTTTTGACGTACATAAATTTAACAGGCTTTTCCAAAAGCCACTTAGGTTTCCTTATAAGTAAGTAATTTTTCTTTTTGCTGAGTGAAACACCTCTGAGAACGGAAAATATTTTCAATCATTTCAAAAAAACCTTTGCGAGCTTTGCGTTTTAAACAAGAATATTTATACTAAAAGTTTGATAAACTTTTGTACCTTTTACCATTAAAACTATAATCAGAATTTGAAAAAAAACTACGACATATTGGTTATTGGAAGCGGACTAGGAGGTCTTGTTTCGGCACTTATTCTGGCGAAACAAGGCCTGAAAGTTTGTGTTTTAGAAAAAAACAATCAATATGGCGGAAATCTTCAGACATTTTCAAGAGATAAATTAATTTTTGATACCGGAGTCCATTACATTGGTGGACTTTCACAAGGACAAAACCTTTATCATTTTTTTTCTTACTTAGAAATTATGAATGACCTCGAACTTCAGAAAATGGATGTTGATGGTTATGATAAGATTACATTCGGGGATGATTCTACAGAATATCCTCATGCGCAAGGTTACACAAATTTTGTTGAACAACTAGCACAATTTTTCCCTGATGAAAGACAGAATTTGGAAATCTATTGTCAGGAGATTCAGGAGATATGCAATTATTTTCCGAGATATAATGTTGTAGGCAAAGATAATTATAATGAAGAAATTCTGCATTTGAATACTAAACGTTTCATAGAATCGATTACTTCCAATGAAAAATTGCAGGCTGTTTTACTGGGCTCAAATTTTCTGTATGCAGGAGATTCTGAAAATACACCATTTTACGTTCATGCTTTGACAGTGAATTCTTATATTCAAAGTTCTTATAAATGCGTAAAAGGAGGAAGCCAGATTTCAAAATTACTGATTAGAAAACTGAGAGAATACGGAGCCGAGGTTTTTAAGCATTCTGAAGTTTCAGAAATGATTTTTGATGATAAAGATATTCTAAGGGGAGTAAAAACATCTTCCGGAAAAGAATTTCATGCAAATCTTTTCATTTCAAATATTGAAATTCGGTCAATGATCCAATTAATTGGAGAAAAAAGACTGAAGAAATCGTTCGTTAATCGGGTTTTAAGTTGGGAACCGATTTCATCTTGTTTCAGTGTGTATTTGGTTTTAAAACCGAATGAGGTTCCGAATTTTAATTATAATATTTACCATTACTCTTCGGAAGATTTAGTCTGGAACGCTTTTAAATATAAAAAAGAAAACTGGCCTGAAACTTATATGCTTTCATCGACGCCTTCGAAGAAAAATGAAGAGTTTGCAGAAAGCTTAACGGCAATTTCTTATATGAGTTTTGAGGAAGTAAAAGAATGGGAAAATACATTCAATACGATCACAGATGAATATGAAAGAGGGCAATTATACGAAAAATTTAAGCTTAAAAAAGCAGAAAAAATGATTGATGCGCTGGAAAAGAAATTTCCTGACCTAAGAGCTTCGATTAAAAATATTTATACATCTTCTCCACTTTCTTATCGCGATTATATCGGAAGTTTTGAAGGAAATATGTACGGATATTCCAAAACCTCTGAAAATCCTTTAAAAACAATGGTTTCGCCACGAACGAAGATTAATAATCTTTTTCTTACCGGTCAATCGGTCAATATGCATGGGATTTTAGGCTGTACTATTGGTGCTTTTAATACCTGCGCAGAAATTTTAGGAAAAGAATTAATGGATGAACGATTAAAACAAATGATTCATGAGAATAATGAATTCTAAAAATATTTTTATCATCCATAGCGAAGCGAAGCGCAATGAAGAATCTAACTTAAAAAAAATAGATTTCTCCTTTCGTCGAAAAGACAGAACGTTAATCTTAATCTTTCTCAGTTTAAACCTTTGTCTCATCCTCACATCTTGTGGAATTCGAAAATCAATAGAACATCTTCCCGATGTACAACAATATTCTTTAGAAATTCCGAAAGTTGAGAAGGTCAACGATTCTACATTCAGCTTTAACCAAAATTATTTAACGAAGAATAAACAGCAGCTTTGGGAATTGTATATCAAAGGAAATCCTCTACAGTTAGGGTATAACAACGGTGCTTTGACGCAAAATTTAATGCAGAAACAGGAAGAAATTTTCTTTTCTAAGGTAGAAGGTTTTGTTCCTTCAAAATTCAAGCAAAATCTTTTGAGAGGATTTCTGAAATGGTACAACCGGAAAATGTATCTGAATGTAAGAAATGATTTTCAGGCAGAGTTGTATGGCTTATCTCATTATTCATCGGAAAAATATAATTTTATTGCTCCAAAATTTCAGAGGAGTATGTATTTGCATGGCGCTCATGATATTGGTCACGCCATGCAGGATCTGATGATGGTGGGTTGTACTTCTCTTGCTGTCTGGAATGAAAATACTGAAGATGGAGATCTATTGATTGGAAGAAATTTTGATTTTTATGTCGGTGATGATTTTGCTAAAAATAAATTAATAGAATTAGTTGAACCCGAAAATGGGATTCCTTATCTGTCGGTAAGCTGGCCCGGAATGATTGGCGTAGTTTCTGGGATGAATAAAGAAGGAATTACGGTGACAATTAATGCCGGGAAATCGAAAATTCCCTTGACGGCGAAAACTCCAATTTCTTTGGTGACAAGAGAGATTTTACAATATGCAAAGAATATTGATGAAGCAATTGAGATCGCCAAAAAGCGAAAAGTTTTTGTTTCTGAATCGATTTTGGTAGGAAGTGCAAATGACAAAAAAGCGGTGATTATTGAAGTTTCGCCTAAGAATTTCGGTGTTTATGATGTTGCTAATTCGAGCAAGGTTTTTTGTACGAATCATTTTCAGTCGGATGCTTATAAAAATGATAAAAGAAATCAGAAGCATATTGTAGAAAGTCATTCTGAATACCGTTACGAAAAGCTTCAGGAGCTTTTACAGGAAGATAAAAAACTGAATCCTGAAAAAATGGCTGCGATTTTAAGAGATCAATCGGGTTTGAAAGGCGAAAAGATTGGTTACGGCAATGAAAAAGCAATTAATCAGCTTTTGGCACATCATGCAGTGATTTTTTCGCCTGAGAAGAAATTGGTTTGGGTTTCGTCAAACCCATATCAATTGGGAGAATTTGTCTGTTATGATTTAAATGAAATTTTTTCAGATAAAAGATTAAAGAGTGGTGAATTCGCAAAATCAAATATGAATATTGCTAAAGATCCTTTTGTGGATTCCCAGGAGTTCGAAAATTATGAGATGTATAAATTAATGCAATCTGAAATAACAGATGCAATTGATAAAGATAATATTGTGTTGAGCGAAGATTTTACACTAGAATATCAATCTTTAAACCCGGATTATTGGTTGGGTTATTATTTAGCCGGAAAATATTATTACAAGCTTCATGATTATCAACGCGCTAAAACTGAATTTGAAAGAGCTTTGACCAAAGAAATTACAACTATTCCTGACAAAGAAAATGTTGGGAAATATCTGAAAAAAACGTTGAAGAAGTTGAGATAATTTGTAATTATGAGAGAAGTTTAGCCCTGATTGAGCGGCCTGTTTGAGCTCTTTTCTGGTTTTTGTGCCGCAACAAAAACCAGAAAAAGCGAGTAGCGAAAGCAGGAATAGGCTCCCAAAAAAATTAATTATTCTCCGGATTCACTTTATTTAAAAACAAAAAAGTTACAATTCCCGTAATAACAGACATTGTACTTGCTAAAATCAAACTTCCGACAACGTATTGAAGAATGTTGTTTTTTACGAGATCAAAATTCCATTCCTGATTGAGAAAATCACTGTTTCCAGATACAAAGGGCGAGCCGAGAAACAGAGAAGCCACGATAATAAAAGGAATGAATGGGGGCAGGCTCACATTCGAAGCGACAAAAGCAAGAACTTTATTCAGCTTGAATAAAACAGCCAGAGAAATCACCAAAAGGGTGTGGAATCCCCAAAAAGGAGAAAAACCAATAAACACACCGAGCGCAATTGAAAAAGCTTTGATGCGGTTTGTTCCTTCACTTTCTAAAACATCTTCTTTGATGAATCTTTTAAAGCTTTTTTTTTTGAAATTATTCACGAAGTTTCGCGGAATAATATAAAGCAAAGTAATGGTCACTAGAATTGTATTGAGAATGCTGATTCGAGTAAAATCTTTGAACGGTCTGAAGTGCGAAACCCTTTCTGCGGGGTCGTACAAGACTTTTATCGGAACATTTTTTACGGGAACGTGTCGCCAGGCTGTTCGTACAATAATTTCGATTTCAAACTCAAACTTTGGAGTAAAATATTTTTTCGGAATTTTATGTAGGGGATATAAACGATAACCGGATTGGGTGTCTTCAAGCTTGATCCCGGTTTCAAACCAAAACCAGAAATTTGAAAAACGGTTTCCGAAGCTGCTTTTTTTAGGAATTCCGTCCTGAGACATGTTGCGGTTTCCAATGAGTAAAACATCTTCATTTTCATCAACCATAGCTTCCACAAAGACAGGAATATCATCGGGATAATGCTGTCCATCAGAATCTATGGTTATCGCATAGTCAAAACCTAATTCTTTGGCTTTTCTAAAACCTGTTTTTAAACCATTGCCTTTTCCTTTGTTTTCCGGAAGATTTAAAACGTTTATTTGAGTATAGTGTTTGAGAATTTCTGAAGTAGAATCGGTAGAACCGTCATTTACAACAATAATATTTTCGGTATAATCTAAAACACCATCAATAACTCTTTTCAGGGTTTTTTCATTGTTGTAAGTTGGAATCAAAACACATATTTTCCTTTCGGAAATTGCGTCTTTAACTTCAGAAAGTATCATTTGTTTATTTTAATGAATTTTTTTCAGCTGCAGTCATTGTTTTAGACTGCATGGCAAATTTTCTGACATATGTTTTTAGTGCAGAATTTTGCTTAGAATAATTACTCAGGATAAAGGTTTTATCTTCTTTAAGATTTTTATTATACCCAACAATTTTCGGAATATTTTCCTGAACACTCATTCTGATTAATCTCAACTCAACATTGTTTGGATTTGCTTTGATAACGCTTTCCAAACTCGTTGCTCCCGATTTTACAAAAGATTTTCTTTTGTTTTTTTCAGTTGTTACTTTGGCTTCCAAAATATCTGCAGCAGCTTTATAGCCAGTGATTATAGGGTCTGAAGAAGTTTTTTTATCAGCAATTTCAATAAAGTTTTTTGTACCTTCATTGGAAGAATTTGCTTTAGAATAAGCATTTCTCAAAGCTTCTAAATCGCCACCTTGGAAAAATAGAAACAAGCCTGTCAAAAGAGATAATATCAGTTTCATACTATATTTTTGTATAATTAACCGACATTTTCAATGCAATAGTCTCGCCAAATGAGGTTGTGTTTTTTACTTTAACTTCTGTTTCACTTTCACTAATGTTAAGTGACATCGTCAATTCAGGCGTTTCAAATGGGTTGATAATGGCCATGAATTTTACGTTTGATGCCGTTTTTAAAAATAATTTTCGGCCGATAAATTCTTCAGTAAGTTCTTTCACAATCTGCATCATACAAACACCGGGTGTTACCGGATTTCCCGGAAAATGCCCCTTGAAAATATCGTGATCTTTGTTTAGCAGAATATGAGCCGTAAAACCTCCGTTTTCTGCTTTTTCATATGATTGTAAAGTATAAAAATCTGTAAGTATCGTTTGCATTGTTTATTCTGTTTCTGTTTCAGTGATTTGAAATAGTTTTATATTGATTTTAAAATCCTTGTGCTGAATTTCAATCATTTCTGCAAAAGTAGGTTTTTTAGCCTCAAATATAAAATAGATCTTTTCCTTATTACCCTTCGTGTAAACGATTTGTTTCAGTAAGCTGTTTTCCTTATTAAAACTTAGATAATATCCTTTTTTATCGGCTTTAGAATAAAATATATTGGATAAATCATTTTCAAAACTTTCATTCACAGCATATTTTTCCTTTAAAAGCTTCTGAAAGTCATTTTTCAAAAAGTTGATGACAATTTTTTTATCCAAATCAGGAAGAACATAATTGAGCTTAAAATCGTTTTCTGAAATCTCAAAATCAATTAATTTATTTCCAAAATCAGAGGTCATGACAACCCGATGAGTTTTTGCATTAATTTTTTTTAATATTAAAATTCCGCTTACGTGATTATTGTAAATATCCATCTGACATTTATAAACATAATCTTCATTGGAAGAAAAGTATAAATTTTCAACCGTTTTTTGAGAATTGGAAATAGGTTTTACGTTTGTTAATTGGTAAGTTTTACAAGAAACAAACAATAAGAAAATCAGACTATAAACTGAATTCCGAAGCAGCAATCGGCGCATTGATTTTAGTGTTTTTGAAAACAATATTGGTCGTATCACCCGAAGCTTCCATCATATTGACCTGTGAAACCGTTGATTGATTCTTAGGAAAATGAAGTTCAATTTGCTTAATATATTTCAGCAATTGTGCCGATTTCGGAGTAAATTTTGCAATATTGGAATTCGCGTTTTTAAAATAACTCACAGAAAATTCCGGATCATTGAACATTTGTCCGTTCGAACTTCCGACAATCAGTTTATTGATTTTTTCAAATGTTTTACTTTTTGCATCCACCGAAGATTTTTTCCCCTGATCGTTGATGAAAATTTTATTGTCCTTAAAAACAATGCTGTACTGATAAGGCTTTGTGTATTTCCAAGCCAGTATATTCGGTGTTTTTAAAGACATCTTTCCGTGCGTTACGATATTTTTATCCAAAAAATCCATCTTTTTGGTTTGGGTAAAATCTGTCTGTAAGGTTTTTATCTCTTTTGTTTCTGAAGAAATTTTAGTGACAAATGCTTTTGACTCCGCTGTTGACATCGGTGTGTTTTGTGCAAAAACAAAACTCGAAATTAATAAAAGAGTGCTTAAAGCTATATTTTTAATCATTGATGTACTTTTAAAAGTTGATTCTAATATTTTCATCACTAAGAACACAATAAAAGAAGACCTTACAGATTATCTTTAATGCAATTTACTTGTGTGCATTGTGCAAAAGCTTTGTTCTCTTTGTGGTAAAAATATTTTCAATGGTAAATGTAGAAAATTTTTCGTGCTCCAAAAATAACAATAATTCGACTAAAACATTGTAGGTTTTTTCTGAAGTGTCATGAAGAAGTATTATACTTCCTTTTTTTAATCCTTTGGTGACTTTTTGGTAAATTTTTTTCTCATCTTCTGTAATGGTGTCGAGTGAACGAACTTTCCAGCCGATACTTTTTTTGTGAGTTTTTTTGATGGCTTTTGCAATATTCGGATTGGTGACACCAAAAGGAGGACGGTATAAATCAGTTTTTAAATTTCCTACTTTCAACATCACTTCATCACATTTTTCGATTTCCTCAACCATTTTCGAGGTTGATAAAAAACCTGTCGCATTCGAATGTGAAAAGGTATGATTTCCGATCGTATGACCTTCGGCAATAATTCTTTGAAACGTTTCGGGATATTTTTCAACTTGTTTCCCAATGCAGAAAAACGTAGCTTTTACATTATTTTCTTTTAATAGATCTAAATATTTCGGAGTAAATTCTGTTGGACCATCATCAAAAGTCAAAGCCACTTCCTTGATTTTCGTTCTTTTATGAGTAATGCTGTTAACGAAATATCCCAGCTCAATATCAAAAGAACCCCAAGCCAAAATTGCAATAAACCCAAGGAAACAGAAAAAATACACCCAAAATGTCCCGTGAAACGAATAAATAAAAACGTTACAGAAAAGATAAAATAAGATAAATGGATAATGTTTCATCTTTTAATTGTTTTTGAGTTTTCGGTTTAAATGTCCGGTTTTTAAAGGCTAAACGGCTTTTTTTAGCATTGCTTAGATTCCACGCTTCACTTCGTGCCGCTCTGAATGACAAAGACTCTGTTTTATCTTTGCTGAGTGAAATCTTTGCGCTCTTTGCGTTAAAAGCAACTCAACAAATTAAGCTTTCCCCAACAAAACCAAACTATGATCACTTCCTCCCAAATGATTATACAAAAGAATCGTTTTAATTTCCTCTTTTTCCAAATCATTTATTCTCATCACGTCCGGAATTTCTTGGTTTTTAAGAATATGACAAGCCATAAATGTTGAAAAACCGCTTGCCGTATTGAATTCCCCACTTAAATGTTTGTAATACAACAAAGCCGAATTTTGAAATAAATCCATTGCTTTTGTATAATAAGCATCCGATTTTGCATCTCCGCTGAAACCTAAAATCACAGCATCAATATCATTTTTAGTTAAATTATTCTTAGTTAAAAAATCTTCAATAAATTGTTGAGTTTCGTCTAAATCTAATCTGCTGCTGATTTGGATATCATGTAATTGAGCATAAGAATTTTCTGTTTTGTCTTTTCCTAAAACGAAAAAACTCGCTCCTTCTCCCCAAATAACACCCTCTGTTGTAGAGTTTAGATAATCAAAGGGAAGATTTTCTTCTTTTTTAATGGTTTTGTTTAATCTGTACAATTCCATTGTTCGGTTGGTTTGCTCGTCTGTTGAACCAACTAAAATATTTTCTGCTTCACCGTCATTGATCTGCAATTTAGCATCTAAAAATGAAAATTCCAGCGACGAAGAAGTATTCACATAAGTGAAATTGTACGCGTGACATTGCAAACCTAAAGCAATTTGCCCCGCAACGGTATTGTGTGTAGACTGAATAAAGAATGTCGGAGTTAAAAACTCTTCATTATTATCAATCACATTTTTTAAAAATTTTTCAGAATCCTGGGAACAGCCCATTCCTGTTCCGACAATGATGGCGTCAGGATTTTCAATTCCGGCTTCTTTCAATGCATATTGAGATGCTACAGAACTCATCTTTACGGTTTTAGACATTCTCCTTATCATCGCAGGCGGAATGAATTCTTTATAAACAGGTTCAATCGCTTTTAAAACCTGAGTTGAATTTTCAGGCTTAAGATTTTGGAAAAAATTTTCATTTAAAGTGTCCTGAACCGATATACAGGCTGCACTGTTGATGTAAACTGGAATCATGATTTCGAGAAAATTAAAGTTGAACAGTTTCCCCCAAAACCAAATGAATTGGAAAGAACGTGGTTGATATTTTTCTCTTTGAGTTCGGTCACAGGTGCCAAATCAAATTCTTCCATCTTTGTTTTAAAATTAAGATTCGGGAAAATGACATTATTTTGAATGGCCAAAAGCGAATAAACGGCTTCAATTCCCGCCGCAGCAGCCAAAGTGTGACCTGTAAAAGCTTTCGTAGAACTGAATTCCGGAACATTATTTTCGCCAAAAATTCTAATCATAGCAATTCCTTCTGAAAGATCATTATTAGGAGTTGCCGTTCCGTGAACGTTGATATAATCGATATTTTCTTTATCTAAACCTGAAACTTTCAATGCTTTTTCCATCGCCAAATAAGCGCCTTGTCCGTTTTCTGAGGAAGCGGTTTGGTGATGCGCATCATTCGCATTTCCGTATCCTGAAAGATAACCAATTACTTTTTTATTTTCTTTTTTCACAATTTCGTCGGATTCCAAAACGATAAAAGCAGCAGCCTCGCCCAAATTCAGACCTTTTCTGTTATTGTCAAAAGGCGTGTTGTAAGAATCAGTCAAAATCATCAGTGTATTAAATCCGTTCAACGTAAACTTTGAAAGTGAATCTGTTCCGCCAACAATTACACGATCTAAAACACCATTTTTAATCAGTTTTGCACCCATCATAATGGCATTGGCTGCAGATGAACAAGCCGTACTGATGGTTGAGACCATACCTTTTAGACCCAAATAATCTGCAATTAGCAAGGATGAATTTCCTGCATCGTGTGCGTCAATATATTTTTGCTTTTCAGGAAAGTCTTCGTAAGTGTAGAAATATTTTTCGGTAACATCCATTCCACCAACGCTGGTTGAGGAAATGAGTCCGGTTTTATATTCATTAATGTCTGAAATTCCGGCACTTTCTACGGCTTCTTTTGCGGCAACCATTCCTAATAAAGAAGTTCTTGTTGCATTATTATCTTCATTTAACTGAAGTTTTTTAACAAGCTCTTTATTAGACAATTTGATCTCGCCAGTTTTGATATTTCCGGCATGACGGGTCTCAAACAAACTAATGTCTGAAATTCCGTGTTTTCCGGATTTTAACGAACTCAAATTTTCCTCAACATTGTTTCCAATGGCGGAAATGATTCCCATTCCTGTTATGGCAATTTTTTGACCCATTTTTTAATAATATATCAATGTATCAATATGACAGTTTACCAATTGCTAGACTGTTTATTGATAAATTGTTAGATTAATTTATTTCGTTCTGTTTTCTTCAATGAATTTCGCCATGGTGTCGATAGAAGAGAAAATCTCTTTTCCTTTTTTCGGATCGGCTAATTTTATTCCGTATTCTTTATCCAAAAGTACGATCAATTCCAAAGCATCAATAGAATCCAAACCAAGACCTCCTCCGAACAACGGATCTGTATCTTTGATTTCTTCTGCTGCAACGTCTTCAAGATTAAGTACTTCGATGATTTTGTGCTTTAATTCTTCTCTTAAGTTTTCCATAAATTTAATTTGAAAATATGTTAAAGAGATAATTTGAAAATGTATTATATCAGATATTGATTTGAATTAATATTCTGCTGAATAATTGCTGTATCTTGATTGTAAAATTACATTGTCAAATCAGCACATTTTCAAATTATCAAATTTATAATGTCAGCAAATATACGAAAGCATTATAACTTTCCTGATATAGCTCTACCCAACCACACAAGACTTTTTCAGCTTTTCCTGATTGCAGAATCTGTGTCGAGTAGTTATTTAAAAATTCTTCATCAAATTCGTCTAAAACAAAAAACGCATTCTCTGTCTGCATTTTATGTTTGATGCTGATTTCACCCACGCAAATATTAGGTAAGGTATAAACAAAAACGGCAGGACTCGGAAAATAATTTTCCTGAGAATTGATGCTTTCCTGATATTTAAAATCGGTGTCTAAACTTGATGACTTATTGGCAAAAACTAAAGCTGTTTTGCTGTGGTCGTCGTTTTTTAAAATCATTTCAGAAGCAAGAAAAGCGAGTTTGCTTAGATTATCCATTTTATGAAATTTAGGATAATTTAATGCTAAACTTTTATAAGCTTCCTTTGAAAATTCTGAAAAATTTTTGGTTTGAGATTCAAAAATAATTTCATTATTGAGAATTATTTTTGACTGTTCTATGGTGCAAATGTCTGTCTTCTTCATCGTTTTCATTTTAACATTTTTCTAAAACAATTGCAGCATTACAACCACCAAAACCTGACGCCGTTTTCAAGATATATTTGATTTCAGCAGGCTGATTTTCTTTTATGATATTTAAAGGTTGGGAAGTTCCCGTTTCTTTAAAGTTTTTAGATGGAATTAAGATATTATTCAAAGCACTTTCCATGGAAATAATGCTTTCTAATAAACCTGATGCGCCTAAACAATGTCCGTAGTAACCTTTCATACTGTTTAAAGGGACATTCTGTAGTTCCATTCTGTTGAAAGCGATGGCTTCCATTTCGTCATTATATATTGTCGCCGTTCCGTGTGCAGAAATAAAATCAATCTGTTCTGTGGAAACTTCGGCTTCTGTCATTGCATTTTTAATGCTCGCAAACAACCCGTCACCCGTTCTTGATGGTCCGGAAATATGGTTTGCATCATTGATGGCTGAATCTCCTAAAACTTTAAAACTAAATTTTCCGTTTTGATTTGGTTTCGAAGTGATATAAACTGCTGCGGTTGCTTCACCAATATTGATTCCGTCACGATTTTTATCATAAGGTTTACAGACTTCTGTTCCGATTGCCTGAAAAGAATTGAAGCCTGAAATTACAAATTCAGAAATTTCATCTCCGGCAACAACAAATGCATCTTTGTATTTTCCGGCCTGAATCATATTTTTGGCAACGGCAATCGCCATTACTCCAGAAACACAGGCATTTGAAACAACAATGGGTTTTGTTTTAAATCCAAAAAAATCAGCGATTTTCTGAGCTAAACGGGAAAGAAAAACGCCTTCCGGTAAAATAGTTTGATTTTTTAGTAGGCTGATATTTCCTTTTGTTGTCGATAAAATAAAAGCTGTTTCGTCTGAAATTGGATGTCTTTCTATTAAAGGCTTTAAACTTAGCAAAAACATTTTTTCCAATCTCGTGAAATCCTGATAGTCGAAGTTTTTATTAAATTCTTCATTCAGTTTTTCAGTATCAATCACCGAAGCATAAAAAGGGGCTTGATTTTCGATAATTTTATGTAAAGCGACGCCTGATTTTCCTTCCAAAAGGGCATTCCAATTGGATGAAACATCAAAACCTAAAGGAGTGACACAATTGTAATCGGTTATGTAAACTTCCTTCCTCATTATAATCCCATTTTGTCTTTCCAAGCCTGAAAAAAATCAGGATTGTATAAACATAAATTATTATCAGAATCTAAGAAAACCTGAATGGTTTCTCCTGAACAAACTAATTTATTTTCTTGGTTAAAAAGCTCGTATCGGTAAATTAATTTCGCTGACGTTGAATTCACAAAAGTTGTCACGATTTTGAAAGTTTCTCCATACTTTAATGGTAGAAAATGTTCACAGGTACTTTTTACGATAGGTGTTACAAATCCTGCTTTCTGAATGTCAAGATAGGTCAAACCGTGCTGCCTTCCGAAAGCTTCTCTTCCGTCTTCAAAATACACGATGTAATGACCGTGCCAAACAATTCCTAAAGGATCTGTTTCATTGAATCGCACGCGTACTTCTTCGGTACAAGTTAAATCTTTAGACTGCATTCTGTTTTCTTTCGTAAAATAATGAAATAGCGACCATGCCAACATAAAATAAAAATAAGAAAATCAATTCCTTTGAAATTTCGCCGATTCCGCTGTTTCTTAAAATAATATCGTAATAAGCATTTAATCCCCAATTCATCGGAGAAAAGGCGGCAATTTTCTGCATAAATTCAGGCATTAAAAATACCGGAACCCAGATTCCTCCGACTGCTGCCAAAACAACAACCGAAGTTGCGCCAAATGGAGCGGATTGTTCCTGTGTGTCGGCAATTGTTCCCAACAGAACTCCGAATCCTATTGCGGCTAATCCTGCAAATAAAGTGACAATGATGAGATTAAACATTTTTCCGGTCACATCAAATTGAGGCAAATCCATATATGGGAAAAGATAAACTCCAACGGCAACCATCAGTAAAAACTGGATGACGCAAATAATCAGATACGTAAATGTTTTTCCTAAAATATGAATGTAATAAGGAGTAGGACTTACACGAACTCTCACGCTCGTTCCCTGACTTTTTTCTTTAACTAAATTAATCGACAAAGGCACAACAATGAAGAAAATAGCAAACAACGCCCAAGCCGGAACATTGTGTTGCACTGAGTTTGGTTTGGCTTCCAAAGCTGATTTTGGAACGATTTCTTTAAAAGTAATCAAACTCTTATTATCCAAATCTTCCGTCGTTCCCAACTGGTCTTGGAATGCTTTGTAGATTTTTTTATTTTCAATCTCAAAAACCATTTTATTAATGGCATTCATCACAGAATTTTTGAATCCGGCATTGGTCGCGGGGTCAAAATACAGATGAATATCTTTAGCTTTTGAGGCTGTAACTTTTGTTGCTGTTGAATCGGATTCCAGATCAAAAGAACTGACAATCGTCTGAACTTTCGAGTCGATATTTGAATTGATATCTTTCGTCAGATTCTGTGGAATTACAATTGCCATTTGATATTCTCCGGAAAACACAGCTTCTTTAGCCGAGTTTTCATCGTATTCCGTTAAAAGCTGAAAACTTTTGCTGGCTTTCAGTTCAGATTCTATCCTTTTTGAAATTTCAGAATGGTCGTTGTCGATGAAAATTATCGGAATTTTTGAACCTTCCAGATTTTTAAACGTCGAATCCTGAATCAGTGTAATGGTAATTATCAGCAGCAAAGGCATTAAAAATATAATGACAATTCCTCCGATATCGCGCTTCAGTAAAAGGATTTCCTTAAAAAAACTTCTCCACAATTTATACAACATCTCTCAGTTCTTTTCCGGTTAATGATATGAAAACGTCTTCCAGGTTTTCTGCATTGGCTACTCTTTGCACCAGTTCTTCAGGCGTTCCGGTTGCATGGATTTTTCCGTGGTCAATAATCGCAATTTGTGTACAAAACTCTTCCGCTTCCGATAAATGGTGCGAAGTATAAATGATGCACGTCCCTTTTTTATTTAAATCTAAAAGATAATCGATAATTGCTTTTTTAGACTGCACATCAACACCAACTGTCGGTTCGTCCAGAAACAAAACCTTCGGATTGTGAAGCGTTCCTGCAATCAGGTTGCAGCGGCGTTTCATTCCTCCCGAAAACTGGTCGACTTTTTTATCTGCAAATTTCGATAAACCCATCAATTCCAAAGATTCATCGATCGTATCTCTTAATTTTTTATGGCTTAAACCATAGAGACTTCCAAAAAACATCAGGTTTTCTCTGGCTGTTAAAGTAGGGTATAATGCATATTCCTGCGGAACGACACCAATAATTTGTTTCAGTTTTGTGCTGTTTTTCTGAGGTGAAAATCCGTTGATGGTAAAACTTCCTGAAGTTGGTTTAATTAAACCTGAAAGCATAGAAATCAACGTGGTTTTTCCGGCTCCGTTGGGTCCGAGAATACCGTAAATTTCGTTTTTGTTGATGTTCAAAGAAATATCATTTACAGAAAATTCTTCTGCATTTTTATATTTCTTGTAAAGATTTTTTATTTCTATAATATTCTCCAAACTAGATTGCTTTTCTCAGTTTTTTGTAAAAAGATTCTTCCAGATCGGCAATATGCAACATCGATTTTGAAAGCTGATTGTATATATCACTTTTTGAGTTTCTGTTTTTATAAACTCTTGCAATATCTACGGCAAAATCTCTCCAAAGATCACCAATTGCAGTAATTTCTTTAGATAATCCTTTCAGTTCGTCATTTTTAAGAATGACAGCAGCTTCCTGTAAGAAAGCACCATATATAAACCTGAAACCGCCGCCACCGGTTCCGATTTCTTCCTGCATTCTGATGAGCTGTCCGAGATAATGATTGGTTACTTTTGTCCCTTTTTTATCAGCCCATTTCGGGATATTTTTTGCCACCCAACGCATGGCTTTGACACCAATAATCGGAACGGGAGCCAGCATATTTTTGCATGTATCTTTAATTCCTTTTTTTATAGCTTCTTCGAGATTTATAGTTTCCGGAATGTACGTCGGGAAATACATATGACCTTTTGGTGGAAGTGCACCTTTAGCGTACCTTACTTTTTCAAGTTCAGCTTCCGTAAGTGACGTTGCGAAATCCATTACTGGGTCACTAATCAGGAATCTTCCGTTTTCTTTGCCATAAACAACAAGATTGTGCGCATTGAAATGGAATTTATATTCTTCGGGAAAATAAGTCAGGTTGAAAACACCAACCTGTAAACCTGTCGGGATATTTTGTTCTAAATTTTTCTCTAAAGCGGTTTGTGCATCTTTCGGATTGGAGAATTTTTGTCTTTTAATTTTAATTCCCAGTCTTTTTGCTGCTTTGCTGAAAATCGCTCCCGGCATTGGTCGGTAGCTGAATCCCGGTGCAAAATTCACTTTTAAGAAAGGTAAATACACAAAAAACAATCCGGAACCGATTCCGAAAATCATGGGCTCGCTGAGTTTTAAACCTCTGTTGAGTAAAAGATTGGAGGCAACACCGTTTTCGCAATGTGCGGTCTGATGGTGTTCGAAATTGATTTGCATAATTATTTACCGTCGAAGTTTTTTAATTCGTCTACCGAAATTCCGAATGCATCTGCATATTTTTTCAGGGTAGAATCGCTGAGTTTTTTAAAAATATTGGGTTTTGCGTGTCTTTTTACAGTCCATTGCCATTTGTCAACATAGGCTGCAAGAACCTGTAAATCCATTTTATTTAATTCCATAAAATAGATAATCGGACTTACGATTTTGTTGGCAACATTTTGTCTGGCTTCTTCAATACGCTCATTAATGAGCTCCATCGATTCTTCGAGCGCTGCTTTTTTGGCGTCCCAACCAATGCTGTTTGCTGTGGTGTAATTATCATTTTCATCGGTCACATACAACACTTCGGTCATATTGGCTGACTGTAAATTACTTTCGTCCTGAGGAAGATCTTGCTTTTTCACCCGAAAAAAATTCTGTTAATTATAGTCTTAATAATTGGCTAAAATAGTAAAAATGCAGGACATAGTATTAAGTGAGTTTTTGAGTTATTTTAAATTAAATAAAGAGATTATTGTTAAAATAAAAGCGCAAAAGAAACTTTTGCGCTTGGTCCTAATATTTTTTTAAAATTAATTACGTATTTTCTGAAGCTTTTTGGCTAAAGAATTTGTTGTGAAATAGAATGTTGTTATTAGTAAAAATAAAATGCTCAGCATCGCAAAATATTCTGTAAATCTCATAGTCATACTTGGTTCTTTTGGATCGCCATCCATTAAAAAGCCGACAGTAGTAAGCATTGAGGATATAATAAAGATGGTTGAAATTTTCTTTTTCATGGTGATTTTTTAAAGTTATGTTAAAACAACGCAAACTTTTATATTTTATTACATAAGTTTGATTTACATCATAAAAATGTTAAACTTATGTCCGTCCGGATCAGCGAACATAAAGCCATAATAGTTGTCACCAAATTCCTCAGGATTTGAGATTAATTTACCTTCGGAATTTTTAATTTTTTCTGACCATTGATCAACTTCTTCTTTAGTTTCTGCAGAAATGGTAAAGATAATTTCATTAGATTTTTCGGAATCTGATATTTCTAAACCCAAATTTTTACTTAAAACTTCTTTTTTGAAAAAGTGAATGATGAAATTGTTTTCTCCAAAGAAAAAGCTTGTAAGGTCGTCCGATCTTCCATTAGATTTAAAACCTAAAGCAGTGTAAAATTGTGTAGTACGTTCCAAATCTTCTACACCAAAATTTGCCCAGATGATATTTGATTTCATGTTTAAATTAATTAGGATTAATATTCAATTATCTGCAATTTTTGTTCCTTGAGAAAACAATTGTAATAGGTCATGAATTTATTGCTGTAATTTGTAACAATGTATATATATCAACCTACTAATATTACTACAACAATCAATTCATATGAAGAAATTTTTTATTTCGGTTTCGCTTTTTTGCACAATCATTGCAATGGCGCAGAAATTTGAGACACAAAAACAGACTGATGCGCAAGGATACAGCTTCGAGACTGTAAAAAATGATCAGGCGGGTGTAAGAATTTACACCCTGAAAAACGGTTTGAAGGTATATATTGCCAAAAACGATGATGCACCAAGAATTCAAACGTATATTCCGGTAAGAACGGGTTCTAATAACGATCCGAGTGATAATACAGGTCTTGCTCATTATTTGGAACACATGGTTTTCAAAGGAACTTCACATTTGGGAACTCAGGATTGGGCAAAAGAAAAAGCTTTATTGACTCAGATTTCAGATCTTTACGAGCAGCACAAAGCTGAAAAAGATCCAGAGAAGAAAAGAGCACTTTATAAAAAAATTGACGAAGTCTCTCAGGAAGCTTCAAAATATGCGATTGCCAACGAATATGACAAGGCAATTTCTTCTCTGGGAGCAACAGGAACTAATGCTCACACGTGGTTAGACGAAACAGTTTACAAAAACAATATTCCTTCAAACGAGCTTGAAAAATGGCTTAAAGTTGAAAAAGAGCGTTTTTCTGAATTGGTTTTAAGACTTTTCCATACAGAATTGGAAGCGGTTTATGAAGAATTCAACAGAGCTCAGGATAACGACGGACGTTTGGTAAACTATGCATTAATGGATGCGCTTTTCCCAAAACATCCGAATGGTCAGCAAACGACAATCGGAACTTCAGAGCATTTGAAGAGCCCTTCAATGCAGGCTATACACAAATATTTCGATACATACTATGTTCCTAATAACATGGCAGTAGTTTTGGTTGGAGATTTAGATTTCGACAAAACGATTAAAATGGTTGATCAGTATTTCGGTTCATTCAAATACAAAGAATTGCCGATGAAGAAAATGGTTTCGGAAGAGCCAATGACTTCTATTGTAACAAGAACAGTAAAAAGTCCGTCAACACCGAGAATGACCATGGCCTGGAGAACAGATTCAGACGGAACCCAGGAAGCCAGACTTGCGAACGTTGTGGCTGAAATTTTAAGCAACAATGGGGATGCAGGTTTAATTGACCTTAACATCAATCAAAGACAATCGACTTTGGGAGCAGGAGCTTATGCTTCGGCTTTGAAAACCTACGGTTCATTCAACATGTATGTTACTCCGAAAGAAGGGCAGAGCTTTGATTCAGCTAAAAAATTACTTTTAGACCAGATCGATTTGGTTAAAAAAGGTCAGTTCCCGGATTGGATGCTAAAGGCAATCGTGAACGATATGAAAGTTCAGCGTATGAAAATGTGGGAAACAGCAGATGGTTTGGCAACTACGCTTTATGGTAATTATATCAGTGGAAGAACTTGGGAAGATGAGCTTGATGACATCAACAAATATGAGAAAATTACAAAAGCGGATGTTGTAAAATTTGCGAATGATTTCTTTAAAAATAATTATGCTGTTGTTTACAAAGAAAAAGGCGTAAATGATAAGCTCGTTCGTGTAGAAAACCCGGGGATTACACCAATTAAACTAAACAGAGAGGTGCAGTCTCCTTTCCTTAAAGATATTTTAGGGACAAAAGTTGCGGATATTAAGCCTCAGTTCATAGATTACAAGACGGCGATTGCAACGACTCAGATTAAAGATAAAAAAGTAAGCTTCGTTGCTAATAAATACAACAAAGTAGCTCAGGTAGCTTATATTTTCCCTTTCGGAACAGATAATGACAAAGAGCTTTCTTTAGGAGTAAGTGTTTTACAGTATTTAGGAACTGATAAATACACTCCGGAGCAATTGAAAGAAGAATTCTACAAATTAGGAATTTCAAATAGTTTCAGAACAACAAATGATCAGACTTTCATTACTTTAACCGGTCTTGAAGGAAACATGAAGAAAGGTATTGAGCTATTGAACCACTGGTTGAAAAATGTAAAAGCAGATCAGGAAATCTACAACCAGACCGTAAAAACAATTCTTGAATCGAGAGATGTTGCCAAAAAGGATAAGAACAGAATTATGGCAGCGCTTTCCAACTATGCTAAATATGGAAAAGATTCTAGAATGACGGATATTATTTCTAAAGACAGACTTCAGAATATCAACGTTACTGAGTTGATGTCGAAGATCAAAACATTAAATAATTATCCTTACGAAGTTTTCCTTTACGGAGAAAACCAAAGCGATCTTGAAAAAGCGGTAAAACCATTTATTGCCAACGCAACTCTACAGCCTGCGAAAGCTAAAGAATATGCTGAACCAACAACAGGCGGAACGGTTTATTTTGCAAACTACGACATGGTGCAAATGGAAATGGCTAAAGTAGCAAAAGGAAGCAATGTAAATCTTGCCAACTTCGGTAAAGCAAATGTTTTCAACGAATATTTCGGAAGAGGATTGTCTTCTATCGTCTTCCAGGAAATCAGAGAAAGTAAGTCTTTAGCGTATTCTGCGTATGTTTCTTACGCTAATGCTTCAGAGAAGGGCCATGCAAACTACATCACGAATTATATCGGAACGCAATCTAACAAATTACCTTTAGCAGTGAATGCAATGAATGAATTGATGGCGCAGCTTCCGCAAATTCCGGCTCAGTTTGAAAATTCTAAAGGCTCGGCTTTAAAGCAAATTGCATCCAACAGAATCAACAGAACCAACATTTTCTACAACCAAATGGCATTGAAGAAATTGGGAGTTGACTATGACATCAGAAAAGATATTTATGCTGAAATTCAGAATTTAACTTTGCCTCAGCTGACTAATTTCTACAATACCGATATTAAGCCTGTACAATACAATACGGCAATCATCGGGAAAAGAGAAAACCTGAATATGGAATCTATCAACAAGATGGGAACATTTAAAGAAGTGACTTTAGAAGAAATCTTCGGATATTAATTTTCATTAATATAAATTGTTTGAAGTGAGGCAGAAATGCCTCACTTTTTTGTTCAATATGACAAAGATTGATTTTTTTGATATAATAGCCTTGTCAAGGTTCTAAACCTTGACAAGGCTATTCAAATTCTGTTTAAAATAGAAACTTTTAACTAAAATAATTTCTCCCAGGCTTTCTGAAACTTTTCAGTATAAATATAATGTTCCTTTATGAGTTCTTTCAAAAGGTTTTTTGAAGGTTTGTAATCGGTATTTTCTGTTATTTTAGAAAGTATTTTTGTTTTTTGAGCTTCATTTTTTTCTTCATTATAGATTACAGCAAGCCCAATAAGAATATCGATTTCTTTTGGATCTATTGCCAATGCTTTTTCAAAATAAGCTTTCGCTTTGACAGTATTTCCAAGGTCAAAATATCCATAAGCTGCATTAGCGATTACAGATGTGTTTTTGGGGTCTTTGATTAATGCAATTTCATAATTTTCAACGGCTTCTTTAGATTTCCCCTGCATTTGATACGTGTTACCGAGATTGGCATAAATGTATGGATCGTTGTTTCCTAAAGCGAGTATCTTCAGGAGGTCTTTCCTTGCATTTTCATAATCTTTAGCCTGGAAATAAATACTGAAACGGTTTTCATAATAGGAAGGCTCATCAGACTTAATTTCAATAGCCTTATTAAGATCCTGTAATGCTAGTTTTAGGTCTCCGGTTTCCTGATAAATAAGACCTCTGTTATTGTAATACATAGAACCAGAATCTTTTTGATTAATGGCTTCGGTAAGCAATGCTTTTGCCTTTTCGTAGTTTTTTGCTCTTTCGAAAGGTAATGAAAAGTAAAAGTAAACATCATGAAGAAATTGATTGTCCGAATTTTCCTTAATTCCGGGTAAAGCTTTTTCAAAAACAGGATAAAGATTGATCATTTCCTGATCAAGTCGCTTTTCATTCAGCAATTTCAGGTAATTATTATAGTATCGGTCATTGGTTTGGTCTAAAGTTATCATCCTGCGGTAATCCTGAAGTGCTTTTTCAGGTTCAAAATCAAAATAATAAGTGTTGCCTCTTATTTCATAAAATTTAGCATCTTTAGGATTAAGAGAAATAGCATAAGTAGCAGTTTCTATAATTTCTTTATTCCTTTTAAGTTTAATAAGAATATAACATTTCAGATCATAAAAATCGATCTTTCTCTTATCAAGCTTAATGGCGGCATTAATTTTTTCCAACGCAAGATCGTATTCTTCAGATTGATAAAGTTCGTAAGCCTCTTCATAAAGCTGAGAACTGTCATTGATAACTGCTGCTTTCATATTGTTTGACTGTGAGGCAACTGGTGCAGCTTTTTCCTGAGCAAAAGAAAATAACGCAGTAAACGATAGAATAAAGAAAAATGTTTTTTTCATATTTAAATTGTGTTTGGTTAATGAATAGAAGGATGTTGCTTATTGTCTCTTGAATTTCAATTGTATCAGTACGTATATTTCATTTTTTTGCAGATCGTTGCACCATGTTTTATCGCCTACGATTGCGTTGTTGTATAAATTCAGTTGTTCCATATTTTCTACATATTCTATTCTCTCAGAAGTCTGATATTTGAAAAAAGACAACAAATTTACCTCGTCACCTATTTGAGGAACTACAGGAAACTCGACAGAATTTTCAAATTCGAATTCAACATCGTATGAATAGAATCTTACTTTTACGCTCATAAAATTATTTTCACCAAATATAGAATTTATTCCATAAAAAAAGCCAACTTCAAAGCTGGCTTCTATATTTTATATTAAAATTTTTAAGACTCAATTTCCTGAATGAATAAACTGATTTCTGTTCGGATTAATAATTCGTCATCCAAAAAAGTTTCGCAGAAAATCTGGCAGATATTTTCATATTTTGAGATCAGAGAAGCTTTAGATATAATCTTATCGCCGACTTTTGGAGAACCAAAGACTTCAATTTTTTTGATGTTGGTGATAAAACCTATTACTTTCGTATTCGATTCAGGATTTTCGAAAAAACTCTGTCCGAGAATTGAAGATGAGGTTTGTGCAGAATGCTCAATCAATCCTGCTTCTACAAAATGATCGTTATAAACAAAAATATTATCTGAAGTAATCTCAAAAGAAGTAATCACTTTCTCGGGCGTAAGCTCAAGAATATAATCTACCATCAGCATCGGTTCACGATGAGGCAAAAAATTGTGGATATTGATGAGATTTTCTTCTTTTAACTCCATTTAATTATATTTAAATCAAACGTGTTTTTTAAAATAAACTTGGCTTGATTTTGATTTTTTCTGCTTATAAATATTCAGCATAGGCTCAAGTTGGCTCTTTTTACTTTTGCCTTTTTTCTTAAAAACCTATTTTACTACCGTTTTCATTTCAGACTTGGCAATGATTTTATCATTAATTTTTGTAATGATTTCAACCAAAGTTACTCCCATCATTTCGTTAATAATGTTCACTTCAGAAATCAGCTGATCTCCCGTTTTCGGTAAAATTTCAGCTTCAAAAGTTTTAATGGCTCCAATGTATCCTGTCGGAGCTTCTTTTCCTAAAAGATAAAATTTATATCCGGTGTGAAGTGCCACACTCTGCGCCTGATGTTCAATTAAACCCGAAGCCTGAAAAATCCCTTCATGTACAAAAATATTGTCTTCTTCTATTTCAAATCCTGAAACAAGGCGCTCTTCAGAATATTCTGAAATTCCGCTCACCATTACGAATGGAAATTTTTGCGGAATAAGACTTTTAACAAAATTCTGGTCAGAAGTTGGAAGTGTATTTTCCATTATACAACGGTTAATAAAGAGCAAGAATAAGCAAATCTTCCGCTTTCAGGAACGCAAAGCATGATTTTTTCACCTTTTTTAAGTTTCCCGGAATTCATCAATTGTTCTACGGCGATAAAGATCGATCCCGCTCCGATGTTTCCGACTTCCGAAAGGTTGTAGAACCATTTTTCCCAAGGAAAATCAAGACCTACTTTAGCAAACTCATCTTTTAGACCTTCTTTAAAATAGCCGGAAGAAATATGTGCCAAAACATGGTCGATAGAATCCGGATCAAGGTCATGCTTGGTAAATGAAGCTCTCAAACTTTCTGCCCCTTTTACCAAGATATATTTATCTAAAATTTTAGTGTCTTGTTTTAAAGCAAAAATAGATTGGTTCAGCCATTCATCCGATGGGTAATCTGCCCATGATTTTAAGCTTCCGTCTTCCTGCTTTTCACAACCAGAATACATACAAGCTTCAATTTCGTGAGCGTAAGAATAAAAATCAATCCATTCGATTTTCAGAGACGTTTCGTTTTCTCTTGGTTTATTTTCCAATAAGAAAGCTCCGGCTCCGTCAGAAAGCATCCATCTTAAAAACTCTCTTTTGAAAGCTACGATGGGTCTTTCTTCAAGAAGTTTCAGGTTTTCAGCTTCATGATTAAATTTATCGGCAGTCATCCATGCAGACATTCTTTCAGAACCTGCACAAACAGCATTGTCTTTAATCCCTGCTTTTACATTTAAGAAACCGTAATTCAAAGCATTCATTCCGGAGTTACAAAGTCCGGTTGCAGTATTAATTTCAATAGATTTCCCGATATTGAGCTCGCCATGAACCATGGATGCATGAGAAGGCTGAATCTGATCTGCAGAAGTAGTTCCTACGGACAATAAAGCCATGTCTTCTTTCTTGAAATTCTCATCGAAAAGTCCTTCCACAGCTTTTGCGGTGATTTGCGCATTGGTATGCGTAGGATTTCCGTTTTTATCTAAAGCGTAGTATCTGGTTTTAATTTTATTGTTTCTTAAAATCAGTGCTTTTGCTTTAGAAGGTGTATTATTTACTAAGCCAAGATACGTTTCCATTTCGTCATTAGAAACCGGTTCATTCGGCAAGTATGTTGAAGCTTTTGTTATAAATACGTCGTACATTTCTATTTTAAATTAATTCCTTGTAAATATTCTTTCTGTTTTTGTCTTTTTTTCCATAAAATCGGAGCAAGCAGGATATGGAAAACCAAAACGATCGGTGAGATGATCCAAATTGCTGCCATCAAATATACCTTAAAGAATTTTATCAGCAATGGTCGTTTTTCTTTTTTGTTAATAATCAGGTTAGACCAAATGGTGAAAATTTTATTCCCTACTTTTTCAACTCGTACCAGAAAAGCTCTGATTTCTACAGCTCCGTTTTTTACCAGTTCCGGTTGAAGATTGGCTAAGTTATTATTTTCAAAATGATTTTCAATAATTTTACCATATTTTCCGGCTCCGTTGATCTCTTCGTCTGAAACTCCGGCTGCAGGAAGAATTCCTGATTTTTCTTTTTGTCCGGTTGTCATCCAGCGAAGAATCGTCAAAACACTTGTATAATTGTCTCTTCGGTCTACCAATGCAATGTTTCCGACTAATTTGGCGTCGAAATTCTTTAAATAAACTTTCAGTTTTTCCTGTGAAAGCATCCACATATTTCTCGTTGCAGAAATGGTAACAACAGGAGTGTTTTTTAAAATATTCGCTGCAAAACCACTTTTCAGAAAAGAAATAATAGGAATTGACGGCGTTAAATACCAAACCTGATAACCGAAAAGAATAAGATCAAATTTTGTATTTAAAACTTCTTCAGGCGGTGGTAGAATTTCGCTTGGGATCTGAAGGTAAGATTCCGGAAATGTGTTGAAAAAAACATCACTCGGCCACGGAAAAGGAAAATCTTTTTTAAGCTGAATGTTGTAGTAAGTAACCTTGTATTCGTCTTTTTTATCTTCAAACGGCTGTGCAATATTTCTTACAATATCTTCCAATTGCCCGGTTTGAGTATAATAAATAACGAGTATATTTTTTTGCATTAATATTTTTTATGGATTACAAAAATAAGATTTTCAATTTTATTATTCATGCCTAAATATTTTTATTGATTCGGAATCAAACATTTGTTGATAATTTGTATTTTCAAAAGTCTGATTCCTGATATTCAGCAGGATAATTGTTTCAGGAAAACCAGTAATATCTTTGAGATTAAAATTTTCATCAGAAATTAAAAGAACATCTGTTTTTTTATTGATTTGAGACTGATTTTCAATGTAAAACAATTTTCTTCTTTTAACCAGATAATTATTTTCCGCAACCATTCTTTTTTCTTCATCATGAATTAAACTGAAAATTCTTCTTCCGGCTTGCTGAAGCGTAAGTAAAATATCTTTCTGCCCAAAATCATCTGCAATATGAAAAATCGTTGCATCTTTCGGAATGTGTTTGTTCAGTTCAAAATAAACCGATTTGTTTTTGTTAAAGTCTTCTTTTACAGGTTTTACAACTTTGTTTTCTTTATATAAAAAGCTTAAGAACAGTTTCTTTTTAAAATAATTTTCGTCTTCAATTTCATTTCTAAGCTTAGCAAATTCATCCCTAAAATAAGCATTGATCTTCTTTGTTCTTTCAGAATAGTTTTTACCAAAACTCATATCATCTTTATGAATTCTGTCGCCAACTTTCAGCGTGATGCTTCCGTCAAAAATTATAAAATCTCCTTTTGGCTGTACTTCAGAATTCCCATGAATATAAATCGGGACAATATCTAAACTAAACTCTTCGGCAATATAAAATGCGCCTTTGTGAAAACGTTTTACATCATTGGTGTAAGAACGCTCAGATTCAGGAAATACAACCAAAGAGTATCCCTGCTTGATTTTTTCTTTCAACTGTTCCATCCCGTTTTCGATGCCCTGAGAAACAGGATAAAAACCTAAAGCTCTTACCAGCTTTCCGAAAACCGGAGAATTGTAAACCCAGTCATTCACGAGATAAATGATTTTATGATTCACCATTCCTAAAGCCAAAGTGTCGAGAAAAGAAGTGTGATTTGCAATGATTACCGCTGGTTTGCTTAAATCTTCATTCGGATTTTGAATAACTTTTTTCTTCACAAACGGATTTGAATATAAAACCGAAGTCAGAAATTTAGCTAAAATTAGTTTGATGAAATCTAACGTTTTTCCTTTCGAACGCTTCACAAAAATACTTCCGATGGCTGAGAAAATCAATCCGCCTAAACCGTAATATAAAAATGAGAGAACGGAGTTTAAAAATAATCGTAAAGTAATCGGCGACAAACCTTTTTTTTGTCGGTTGATAATTAAAAATCTAAACCAGAACGGATATAAAGTCGACGTAATGACAATCACGGAAAACATTCCGATCAAAGCAACCAGAGCTAAAGAATGTAAAGCCGGATGCTTAGCAAAAATCAAAGAACCAATCGATAAAATGGTTGTGAAAACTGCTAAAATAATGGAGATTCTATACGTTGGAAGTTCATTTTTCCCGGTTGTATGTTCTTTCTGCATTGCTTTCGTCAGAAAAATACTGAAATCGTCTCCCACACCGAAAACCAAAGTACAGACCACGGTGCTGAAAATATTTAATTCCAACCCAAGGAAATAGAGAATTCCTGCAGTTACAACTCCCGTCAAAACAATCGGGAACATTGTAAGAAGAGATAATTCGAAATTTCTGAAGAAAACAATAATCGTCAGAATAATGGCTAAAAGAGAGTAATTAATTAAAGTATTAAAATCATTTTTCAGCAAGCCTAAAAAGTTCTCATTCATCTGTTGACGATCGATTGCCAATGCTTCGTGACTTTTTTCGACATCTTTAATGAAAGCATCTCTTTTCTTTTCCTCCACTTTTACAACATTCGAAACGGTGTAAAAACCATTTTCGTTGCTCAGGAATTCTGAAATTTGCAGGGCTTTTATTTTTTCATAATCTTTTAAGCTTAAAGTTGCATACGATTTATTTAAATTTTCCTTAAACTGACCAAAAGCAGAAGCATTGAATCCGAATTTATTTCCATTCTGAACCAGTTCAGAAATCGTCTGGTTTTTTTTCTTCTGATTCCAGAAGTTATTCCAGATTTCAACTTTTTTTTGTTGATCTTCTTTCGATAAAACAACATTGCCAAGCGAATTATAGCTCAAAACTTTACCTTCCTGCTTTTCTTTTTCTAAAAATTGACTCAGTTGAGAATTTCTTGCTAAAGCTTCACTTTCAGAATTTCCGTAAGAAATGGTGTAAATCGATTTTGAAGTAATGTCTGATAATTTTTCAAGCTTGGCTTCACTGATTTTCAAATCTTTCGGTATGTAATTCAAATCGCCAATATCTTCATTAAAACCAACATGACGGAAACCGAAAAGACACGCTATAATCATGATCGAACAGCCAATAATCAAAGGTTTGTTCTTTTCGTAAGGATAATTTCCTATTTTATCAATAAAATTCGTGCTTACTTTATCCGATTTTTCTTTCGGATGATACAGTTGCGGAACAATAATCAAAGCCGTAAAAGAAGACAGGAAAACTGTAATCGCAGCAAAAAGTCCGAGATCTTTCAACGCTTCTGAACGGACGAAAACCAAGCACAAAAACGAAACCGCCGTTGTTGCGCTGCTCAGAATAATTGGTTGTGTGATTTCCTTATAAAGCTCTTCAATATTATTGTTGTGTTTGTAATGTGTTAAAATATGAAGTGCATAATCAATCGTGATTCCGATGAGAATTGCACCTACACTGAGTGAAATTGCCGAGATTTTATCTTTAATAAAGTATAAAATCATCAGTGAAATGAAAACGGCAAAAACGGTCGGTAAAAATACAATTAGCGGAGTAAAGAAATTTCTGAAATAATACATCAGCAAAATCAACAAAACCGTCATTGAAATAATAACCGTATTCTGAATGTCTTTTTTGATCTGCTGTGCATTAGCGACTGCAATCACAGGTGAACCAAAATAGCTGATTTCAGTTTTTCCTTTGAATTCTTTGTTGAGGTTGTCTTTTATTTCATTAAGCTGATTAACGAAAATTTCATTGTTTTTGGTGTCGTTGCTTTTATTTTTCGGATCGATGAAAAGCAGAAGATTTTTTCCGTCTTTGGTAACGATGTAATTATCTTCCAGCTTGAAATCTTTGCTGATATTTAAAGCATTCAGTTTTTTGATGCCAAGGAAAGTGATTCCGAGCGGATCTTTTTTAATAAATTCCTTTGTAACCAAACTTGTCGGCGAAACCAGTGAAATATAATTGTTCTCTACCTGTTTTGCGATGCTGTCTTTATTGAGTTTTCTCTCAATTTCTTTGTAATCGTTTTTGTCGAGAAACAAAGGTAAATTCTGATTGACGAAATCAAAAGTTTCGGAAATCTCATTATCATTTACTTTCCCCTGAACCGAACCGATGTATTTTTGTAAAGGTTCAATTTTACTTAAAAACGTATCGGCAGTTTCCGAAAGCAGAAAATTGTCGTCTTTAGATTTGTTTTCGATAATGACGATGATTTTATCTGAAAAATTCAGTTGCTTCAGAACTTTTGCCGTCAAATCAGACTTATCGTTTTTCGGAATAATCTGATTAATGTCTTCTTCAAAATTAATTTTAGAAGCAAAAAAGCCACAAATAATCAAAATTCCCAAAGCTGCTGCAACGGAAATCAGTCTGTTTTTAGAAATAAAATAATATAAATGAATGAAAATGCGATGCATTGCCTTTATAAATCAAGTTGCAAATTTAAATTTTTAAGTATTAGTTCAAAATAAATAAGCAATAAGTTTTGTCTGAAAATCAATAAAATATTCGGTGTAGAATAAAAAAAACTTTTACTTTTGCAAAGTTCCCTTTAGCGTACTCTATATAATAGAGATAAATTGATTAACAGATTATATGTATGATCAAAACATTTGATGAAAAATTATCCGGATTTCTGTTTGTAGTAATTTTACCGTTTCTACTGCTGTTTATGTCCTATTACGGATTTGAATCTTCGTACACAAGACTTAAAAGTTCGGCAGAGCCACCAGAATTCTTATTTTCTTCCGTTTATTCTTATCGGGTTATTCCTAATTATCTTAGTATTTATATGACAGATTTTATGAAGGTCTGCATTGATAATTGTTCTTCTTCTATTAAAAGTTTTCTTGATAAAAATGGAACTCCATTTTATCATGGTCTTTTTCTAATGAATAGTTTTTTCTTTATTCTGAGTTCGCTGCTTATTAATGTTATTTTGAAATTTAAAGCAACTGTTTCATTTAATATTAATTTCAGACGAATTATTCATTTACTGGCGATTTTTTTTATCGTTATTACGCAATATGCACCTTCAAATTGTGATACTATTGCTCTGTTTTGTTACTTGTCTGGCATCTGGTTTACGGTAAAATATTATCATAGTAGAAGAAATTTATATTTCTATTATCTGATTGTTTTAATTGCGGTATCTACTTTAGTAAGAGAAACGGCATGTCTGAATATTGCTTTTTTCGCGTCAGTTTTTTTCAATTTTGATGATTTGAAGAGAAAGAATTATACATTTATCTGGAAAGTAATTCCTTTGCTGTTGTCATTCATGATCCCATATTTTGGATTAAGAATCTTTTTAAACAGGGAAGAGACTTCTTTTATGGAAGGAGTATATATTGTAAGCAATTTTACCAGTCCTTTTAATCTTGCCGGATTATTGTTTTCCGTCATTGTGCTTTATTTTATATATAAACTGTGCGCAATTTCTGAAAGCAGATTGGTGATAAAAAAATATTTATTCTTTTCTTTGCCCTATATTGGAATGATAACTTTGGTTGGGCTTTTCTGGGAAGTAAGATTGTTTCTTCCGCTCATACTTACAGCTATTATTGTGGCGTTTCATGATTTTAAAAATCTTTATAATTAACCGATGAGTTTACTACATCCCTATTTTCTGATTGCAATTATTTATATGCTTTTTTTTAGCGTACAGGAAGTTTTTGGAAATAAGGTTGAGAAAAAATGGTTTTGGTATCTCGGGGTTTATCTCATGATTCTTGCGGGACTTCGTGATAATGTTGGACCCGATTATGGAAGCTACGTAATGATTTACTTGTACTCTGATACGAAAGAATATATAAACATTTTTTTAAAGGCACTGCATATTGAAGGTTCTGAAAATGTAGATATAGAGTGGCTTTTTGCTTTGATCAATAAGGTGTTGCTTAATGTGTTCAACGCTCCATTTTATTTCCTAACGTTAGTTATAGCTATTTGTGCAATATTTTTTAAAGTAGAGTATACAGATGATAATACTTTTTATCCGTTTACATTCACTTTGTTTATGTTTATTCCGAACTTTTTTATTGGAGAGAGCGGGCAGATCAGACAAAATCTGGGAACTTTCATTGTTTATTTTGCTTTACGGTACATCAAAGAAAGAAAATTGTGGCTTTACTTATTCTGGATGTTTATAGCCTCGGGAATACACAATGTTTGTTATATTTTTATTCCCATGTACTGGCTTGTAAAAATTCCTCTAAACAAGTATATCATGCTTATTCTGATTATTGGTTCAATATTCGCATCCCCTTTTGAAGTGTATAGGATTTTCGGTAGTTTTCTCGATAACCTTGCTACCGATAGTATGCTTGTAGATGGTTTTAACGGCTATATGAATGAGAGTACGGAGAGATTAAACGGAGGATTTGGGATACCGGAAGTTATGATGGCTATTCTTACGTTCTTCTTGTTTACTTTCGATGATAAGATGATGGAGAAGTTTCCTTACTATGAATATCATAAAGTATATGCAGTAATAGGAGTCTGCTTATATTTTATTTTTAGAAATAACAGTATATTTTCTTCCAGAATGGCGGGTGCATTTATCGGCTTTGGTTATATCATTATTCCTAATGCGATGTATGTGGTTTCTGCCGGTACGAAAAAAATAATATACGCATTTATCATATCCCTTTTCTTGTTCAATTTTGTTGTATTTTCTGTTTTTAAGAACATTGTCGCAGGAAGATATACTATCGAACTTTATAAAAATCACTTATTGCCTTAAGAATTATTTTTCTTTTTCATTGATAAAAAATTCATCTGTGAGGATGTATTTTATAGGTCTAATATTGTACTTTTGTTCGCAAATTATTTGGAACAAAATTTTCATTCATACTTGAATATTATTATTTTTTATTTAAAATAACGTGTTTATACTTCGTTATTTTATATTTTGTGATGGTATTTTGAGTAAATGAAATAAGTTCAACTCACAAAATTTATTGTTATGAAAAAGAAATGCCTTTACAGTATTGTGGCAGCATTTTGTTTGCTGTCTGTGGATGGTTATGCTAAAAGTTTTTTACCATTAAAGAATGAATTATCTGAATTTAATATAAGAAAAGATACTTTAGATGATATTGCAGGCCGTGTAGCTGCAAAAGATTGGATGAAAGCTCCCAATAGCTATTTTTTTGATCCTTCTCTGAATAATGAAGGGCTTTATATTCCTGTCAGAAAAGCGTTTGCGATGTGGGAAGGCTATAAATTTCTTGGCTATTCCAATATTCCGAATGGCCAGGTTACAGCAGACGTCTTGTGGGAAGACCATCACGGACTGATAAAATCAGGTGCAGATTATAGTTTGGAAATCGTTGGTACAGGTCAAAATGCTAAGATAAAAGTTCCTGTTAATAAAAGTCAGGAAGGCAATGCTGTAATTGCTTTCAGAGTAAATGGTGAAATTTACTGGTCTTGGCATGTATGGGTGACCGATGATCCCACAAACGGTTCTTCATACAAGAGCTTTCCGGCCGTTAAAAGAGAAAAAATAGACGGAACTATTGAGGTTATTCCTGATGCAGAATGGCAGTGGATGGATAGAAACTTGGGTGCATTAAGTAATTCTATTACCGCTGATGACTGGAATAATAATGGCGGGTTGTTGTATCAATGGGGCCGAAAAGATCCTATTCCCACCTTGGCTCTTAGAGGAAACGATTTTTATGAAGTTTCCGGCTCGATTGGAAGAGTGCGTCACAGAGGGGCGAAAAACTTTACAAATGCCATTAATTTTGATAATCTCAGAAAATTTGTTTTGTTCTCTACTGCTACTGTGGATAACAATATTAAACTTTCCGTCAAAAATCCGCTAAGTCTTATTTATGTAAACAAGGATGATAATTCCGGACCTGCATATTACTTTAACAATCCTAACCTTATGGTTAATTGGTTCGGATCTACTCTTGCTCTCCCTAATAACAGACTGACTGAGCTTAATTTATGGTCAGACAATGCAAAAGGTAGGCTGAACTCCGATTATACCAGCGATGCAAGCAGCGCTCCCTACAGAAATAAATCATCATTTGATCCTTGCCCAAACGGATGGAGACTGCCTTCAATGTTGGTTGCCAATCAGGCTTCGGGGAATTATGTAGATAATATCAGAGTAGATTTTTCCCCTTTTGGTGTGAGGACAAATTTAGGTAAAAACACATTCGAATCTAATGGCTACTATATTTTAAAGCCAAATGATAACAATGTACCTTCTTTTATGACGGGTATTAAGTTATTTCCGAATATAGGTTTTGACTTATCTAATGTCGGTGGAAATAATATGGGAATATTTCCCGGAACAGGCCAGATTGCAATTAATGCACATGACGGTCAATATACAGATCAGCATCATGTAGGTTTGTGGACCTCTACTATGACACGTTTTTACGATACAACGCCGGCTGTAGAAGCACGTATGTTGTTTATGGTTCCCGATAAAGATCAGCCAGATATTCCTGATCCTTCATATCCTTCGATTAAAGGTAGAAATTGGTATCGACCGTTGGGTACTGCAAAAACTTCAGATGCAAATGCCTGCAGATGTATAAAAGACCCGCTGTATACATTCAATAATTATGATTTTCCGACAGAATATTTTACTCCGGTTTCTGAATATACAGTAGGTCTGAGCAATCCGAATACTTATCAGGTGGTGAAAGGTACAACAGTTTCAACAATTGAGATCCCGGTCACTAAAGCATTTTCTGTACAAAGCCAGCTTCTAAATAATTCTTCTATTTTAAATCCTTCAAGTTTTAATAATCTGAAGGCAAATGTTTTATGGGCAACAAATACAAATCTGATAAATACTGTAAATGTAATAAATCCTTCTCCTGCTTCTTTAGTGGCACTGTCAGACACTAAAATCGTTATTAATTTAGCTGCTAATCAAAGTGGAAATGCAGTCGTAACTCTTCATAACGGAAGCATAGCAAACCCTGTTTACTGGTCGTGGCATATCTGGGTTACAGATACAAGTATTGGCTCCAAAATTTATGCTACGGAAACACCAAACACTGCTGCAACCAATTATATAAACTATGTTCCAAAAGGTCATATTCTGAAAACCGAATTTATGGATAGAAACCTTGGGGCAACTGATGCTTTCCCGTTAGTTGCTAACCCGGTTTCTCCTACAGTTGATGAATATTCAAAAATCAGAGCATCTACAGGTTTGCAGTATCAATGGGGAAGAAAAGATCCTATTCCTTCTTTTCAGTATGCCGACAGGTCTTCTTACAACATATTTTTAGGAAATGTTAATCAAAACGGAGCTGTAGCATATACTACTTTACCTTCTGCAACTTATAATGATATGTCTGGAAATTATATAATTCCATATGATACCTATACAAATTCTACAAATGCAAATGTTTTAGTAAGTGATAAGATTAACGAAAAAATAGCAAAAGTTCTTTCTTATTCAGTGAAAAACCCTTTAGTTTATATGATTCCGAGCAGCTTTGCACCCTATAACAATGTTGTTTCGAATTACACTAATGGTACAGACTGGGTGTCGAATGAACCTAATGTGGCAATAGACAGATGGGGAAGAGGAGGAAAAAAATCACCTTTTGATCCTTGTCCGGAAGGGTGGAGAATTCCTGACCTGACAGATGTAGCGATTGCCAGCAATAAAGATTTCGGCTTGTCACCATGGTATAAAAAAGATAAAAATGTGGCAACAAGCTATAACTTGGTTACAGATTATCTTGGGTTACCGGTGAAAAATTCAGGGAATGCAAGTTTGGGCTATTTGTTTACTAATCCGGCTTACAATGTAGGCAATTACCCAAATTCAGGATCTCGCGGTTTCCGAAGTGTTGTAGCAAATCAAACGCCTGTTGGTACATATAATGTAAACAATTTTCAATATTCAGGAGTTTGGACTGCAGCTTTGAACTCCAACTATATAGGAAGAGCAATTAATATCTTATTCGATGCTGCTTCTAATCCCAATCGTCTCATTGCATTTCATGATAATAATGATCCGTACTTCGGAATGGGGTGTCGTTGTGTCAAAGTGAAATATAACCAGAATGGAATTGAAGAAGGGCCTATTGCTGCAATTCCTGTCACACAAGGTTCTGTAATTAAAGCCTCAAATGTTTTTACGGAAAATGAGTTAATGCTTAAAGCAATAGAAAACAAAATTGTTCTTTTCCCCAATCCCGTAAAAGATTTACTGTATATCAAGGCAACTGAAAAAAGAGATTATTTTTTTCAAATTTATAATGCAGCCGGACAGTTGGTAAAATCGGGTAAATTTGAGAATAACGTAACTGATGTTTCAAGTTTAGTTGGTGGAGTTTATTTGGTAAGAATAAATAATTCTGAAACAGTGGTAAAAATCATCAAAAAGTAAATTTTTTAACTCATTATATTTTAAAAGAACAGATATTCGTAGCTGTTCTTTTTTGTTTTTATAAAATCAAAATATCAAATTTAATGAGAGACAGTATCTATTTTATTAAAATCAAATCCTTTAATGACTTACGTAGGGCATACTTTCAGTGTTGCAGAAATTATTAAATATCTCTGAAAACTTTGTCAGAATTGCTAATTAAAATGATTTGGCAAGCCCATCTAATAAAAAAGCTTTACTTTTGCAAAAATTTTCAGTATGTCGAAAAATTTAGTAATCGTTGAGTCCCCGGCAAAAGCAAAAACTATTCAGAAATATTTAGGAAAGGATTTCGAAGTGAAATCCAGTTTCGGTCACATTCGTGATTTGCCTAAAAAAGGAATGGGAATTGACTTGGAGACGTTCAGTCCTGATTACGAAGTTTCAGCCGACAAGAAAAAACTGGTAACAGAACTTAAAGCTTCTGTGAAAAAAGCCGAAATGGTTTGGCTTGCTTCCGATGAAGACCGCGAAGGAGAAGCTATTGCATGGCATTTGGCGGAAGAATTAAAACTGAAACCAGAAAACAGAAAAAGAATTGTTTTCCACGAGATTACCAAAAATGCGATCCTGAAAGCAATCGACAATCCTAGAGATATTGATCAGAACTTAGTAAACGCTCAACAGGCGAGAAGAGTTTTAGACAGAATCGTAGGTTTCGAAATGTCTCCTGTACTTTGGAAAAAAGTAAAACCGGGACTTTCTGCAGGTAGAGTACAATCGGTTGCGGTAAGACTGGTTGTAGAAAGAGAAAAAGAAATTCGTGAATTTACTCCGAAAGCAAGTTTCAAACTTGACGGAATTTTCCTTAACAGCAGTTCTCAGGAAATTGCTGCTAAGCTTAAAAAAGATTTCGATAAAGAAAAAGATGCAGAAAATTTCTTAGAATTAGCAAAAACTACAGAATTTAAAGTTTTAAATGTAGAAACAAAACCGGGAAGCCGTTCAGCGTCTGCACCATTTACGACTTCTACACTTCAGCAGGAAGCTTCTTCAAGATTAGGTTATAATGTGACCAATACCATGCGTCTTGCTCAGAGATTATATGAAGAAGGGTACATTACTTATATGAGAACAGACTCTGTGAATCTTTCTCAGGAAGCTATTGAAGGTGCAAAAAATCAGATTGTATCAGAATACGGAGCAGAATATTCATCTCCGAGAAATTATACTACAAAATCCTCTTCGGCACAGGAAGCTCACGAAGCCATCCGTCCGACAGATTTTTCTGTAAAAGCGATTGGTGATGCACAGTTGAGTAAATTGTATCAGTTAATTTACAGAAGAACACTGGCTTCACAGATGGCAAATGCTAAAATCGAGAAAACAGTCATTGAAATTGGTAATGCAAAACTTCCGCAGCATTTTGAAGCACAGGGTGAGGTGATCATTTTTGATGGTTTTCTTAAAGCTTACGGAATTGTAAAAGCAGAAGACGAAGACGAAGAAAACAACGAAAAGCTATTACCAAAAGTAAAGGTTGGGGAAGTTTTAGACTATAAAAAAATCACCGCAACAGAAAAATTCACAAGACCAAGTGCGAGATACACCGAAGCAGGTTTGGTAAGAAAGCTTGAAGAATTGGGAATTGGTCGTCCATCGACTTATGCACCAACCATTCAGACGATTCAGAACCGTGAATATGTTGATAAAAGAGAAATTGAGCCACAGACAAGAGAAGTGGTAAAAATGTCTTTGGTGAAAGATAAAATTAAAAAAGAAGTTCTCGAAGAAAAATTCGGGGGTGACAAAAATAAATTCGTTCCGACGGATATTGGTGAAGTTGTAAATGACTTCTTAACTGATAACTTCAGTGAAGTTCTTGACTTCGGATTTACCGCAAGAGTAGAAGAAGGTTTTGACGAAATTGCAAATGGCGGCCAGAAATGGAAAGAAATGATGACTGATTTCTACTCGAAATTCCATCCGAGAATTGAAGATGTAGAAGAAAATGCAGATCGTGCAACCGGCGAAAGACTTTTGGGTGTTGATCCTAAAACCGGTAAAAATGTTCATGCAAGAATCGGAAGATTTGGTGCGATGATTCAGATTGGCGAAACGGATGATGAAGAAAAACCAACTTTCGCATCTTTATTGGCAGGTCAAAATATTGCAACGATTACTCTGGAAGAAGCTTTGGAATTGTTTAAACTTCCTTTCGATCTAAACGAAGTTGACGGACAACCGGTTTCTGTAGGTGTCGGAAGATTTGGTCCTTATGTGAAATGGGGTGAAACTTACGTGAGTATTCCAAAAGGTGAAGATCCGCTTTCTGTTGACCAAAAACGTGCAGAAGAAATCATTGGTGAAAAGAAACTGGCAGATGCGCCAATTGCTTCTTATAAAGGTGAGCCGATTACAAAAGGAACCGGAAGATTCGGTCCTTTCATCAAGTACAAAAGTGTTTTCATCAATGTTCCCAAAAGATATAATTTTGAAAATCTTTCCCAAAACGACATCAATGAATTGGTTGAGGCCAAACTGGAAAAAGAAGCCAACCGTTACATTCAACATTGGGAAGCTGAAAAAATTTCCATTGAAAATGCAAGATGGGGTCCTATTGTAAAACATGGAAAAAATATCTATAAAATTCCAAAGAAAAAAGACGACACCAAATACGAAAGCGACGAGCTGAAAGACGTTTCTCTTGATGAGGTTAAAAAATGGATTACGGCACAAGATCCGAAAGCTTTCGCAGAAAAGAAAAAAGCTGCAGCTAAGAAACCGGCTGCAAAAAAAGCAACAACAGCTAAGAAAACAGTTGCTAAAAAACCGGCGGCTAAGAAGTAATAAAAACTTTGTCAAAGATTTAAACTTTGACAAAGTCGAAAAATATAAAAGCACAGATTTTTAGTCTGTGCTTTTTTTTTTGAATTTGATAGCTTTGAGTTTGATAGCGCGGATTTGTAATCCGTGCTTCGTTTTTTGAATGATTATCTATAAAAATTTCTTTTTGGCTTCATCACTTACAGGCGTGAAAAAATTAATAAGATTTCCATCCGGATCACGAAACAATAAAGAACGATTTCCCCAAGGCATTGTTGTGGGTTCCTGAACAATTTCATGGGTTAATTCTTTAATTCTTCTGTAATCATCATCTACATTCTCAACAAAAAATTCAATGATGATACTTTTATTGGTTGAAGGTTCAGCAATTCCTTCCCCGAAAAAAGCAAGTGTTTTTGTACTTCCGATAGCCAATGTGAAAGATTTTGATTGAAGTTCTGCAAAATCTTCAGTAAACCATTTGGCTGTAATCTGCGTTGCGGCTTCAAAGAACTGAACCAATCGCTTAATATCTGCAGTAATAATTCTTATGGATACTAAATTTGTACTACTCATTTTTATTATTTTTAAATTAATACAGCTCAAATTTAAGATGAGGTTGTGACAACAGTCTGTCAGTGCGAATTTTAAAATAATTAATTATTAAAAAAAATCTCATCTTGAAGTTTTATTAAATTACTTGAGTTCGGGATAAAGCTACAAAATACAAAGCTAAACATAAAGTTAAAATAGAACCCGAAACCGCAGGATACTCAACATGAAGATTACCATTAATTTAGCTTCAAATCAATATTATGAGCACGCCTAAAAACTTCACCCGAAAAGAATTTCTTCAAACTTCAGCTTTGGGAATGATGGCGGTGGTTTTGGGTTCGTCGTTTACAACATCACTTGATTTTGCAGAGAAACCCTACTTTAAACTAAAACCAATCGGACGTTCTTTAGAGCTCGAAGGTTATTACATTTGGTGCTCTTCTCCGATTTGGGGTGAAGACGGGAAAGTCCATCTTTTTTATTCCCGCTGGAAAAAAGAAAAAGGAATGGGAGGCTGGCTCAATGGTTCTGAAATCTGTCGTGCCGAAGCCAATTCACCATTTGATAAATTTGAACATAAGGAAATTATTCTTGCTCCGAGAGGTGAAGGTTTCTGGGATGCAACAACCTGTCATAATCCATTGATTAAAAAAGTAGATGATCAGTATTTTCTTTTTTTTATGGGAAATTCCAACGGAAAAACAAATACAAAAAGAATAGGGCTGGCTGTTTCAAAAAGTCTTGAAGGACCATGGGAAAGACCCGATGAACCATTGCTTCTTCCCGGAAAAGAAGGTTCGTGGGATGATCATTGCACCACAAATCCAGCTTTTGTAAAAGGAAATGACGGAAAATACTGGCTGTTTTACAAATCGTGGAATACCAAAGAATATGAAACGCAGAAAGGTGCAGTACGAGGAAATCGTAAATATGGTTTAGCAAAAGCTTTGAAACCCGAAGGTCCTTATCTAAAAGTTTCAGAAAATCCCGTGATCGATTTTTCAAGCATGCCGAATAATGCACAACTGGAAGACGCTTTCGTCTGGAAACAAAATGGTAAATTCCACATGATCGCACGGGATATGGGATTTTTCAACCATGAATATGGTTTGCATTTAACGACGAAAGATGGTATAAAATGGACTAAGCCTGAAGTTGCTTATTTAGATTTAAAACAATATGTCACCGAACCGGAACCGCCAAAACATCTGAAGCGTTTCGGAAGACTAGAACGACCGATGATTTTGTTTGATAAAGACGGAAAAACACCAAAATATTTATTCGGAGCAACACAGGGTGGAACATTCGGAACTTCTACGACTTTTGTATTTGAGATATTAAAACGTTAGTTTTTATATTCATATAGATTATTGTTAGACCATCATCAAATTTTTGTTGATGGTTTTTTATTTAAATAATATTTAAATATTTCATACAGCAAACTCAGATTTATTTTGATATTTTTGAGCTTTAATATGTATTTGAAGCATGAATTTTGAAGATTTTATTATTTCGCCGAGAAATTTCAAAACCGAAAACTGGCAGATCGGAAGTAAAATTACCAAGGAGATAAAAGAAGACAGCATTGTTTTACTGTTTGTTTCCGATTATAGAGGAGCTAATGGTGACGCAGAAGTTCAGGATTTTACGGCTGTAAGAAAAGAGTTTTATAAATTGTCACAGTTAGATTTTGAAATTCCGATTGTTGATCTGGGAGATTTGGTTTCCGGGAAATCGGTTCAGGATTCGCACTATATTTTGCAGGAAGTTTTATCGGCTTGTCACTATAAACGAGCAATTCCTGTCATTATCGGTGGTTCTAATGATTTTGCATTTTCTCTTTTTTCTGCTCTGAATTTTCATCAGAAAAACATCAATTATACACAGATCAGCAATATCATTTCGCTGAAACAGGGTGAAGAAATCAATGAGCATACTTTTTTAAGCAAAATATTCGGCTCAAAAACGTTTTCTATTAAAAATTACCATCATTTAGGATACCAGAAGCATCTTAACGAAAATGATTCTGTAAAGCTTATTAAAGAAGTTGAGTTTGATATTGTGCGTCTTGCAGAAATGATGAATTCTACCGAGAAAACTGAGCCATTCTTCAGAAAAGCCGATTTGGTAACGGTAAATTGTGATGCGATTGAAAATTTTAGTGACGCATTTTCAATGAATCCGCAGGTGAATGGTCTGAACAGAAGAGAGATTTGTGCTTATATGAAAGAAATCGGTTTAAGTGAAAACTTAAAATCGGTAGGAATTTTTAATTATAATATTTATACCGAAAATCAGCTTAATCATCAGCTTCTGGCACAAATGATCTGGTATCTGATTGAAGGGATCAACATTCAACAGTCTCATCCGAAAGAGAGAAAATACGAGATGTTCTATGTTTTGATTGAAGACAGACAATATGCTTTTAAACGCGATACTTTCAGCAATCTTTGGTATTTCGGGGATGATGATAATATAGAAAACTGCATTCCGTGTTCAAGAAAAGATTTTGATGAAGCCAAAAAAGGCTGGCTGAGTCCGAGATTTACAAAAAGCTAACCAATGAAGAACGTTCCCTCAAAAGTTTCTGTCATTGTTCCGGTTTACAATGTTGAAAATTATTTATCGAAATGTCTCGATTCTTTGCTGGCGCAAACTTGGCAGAATATCGAAATTGTAGTCATTGATGACGGAAGTACTGATCGGTCGGCTGAAATTATTCAGAAATATTCTGAGAAATACTCTGACAAAATTAAAGCTTTTACGAAAGAAAATGGTGGTTTAAGCGATGCCCGGAATTACGGAATAGACAGGGCAACAGGTGATTTTCTGGGTTTTGTAGACAGTGACGACTATGTTTCGGAGACCATGTTTGAAGAAATGCTTGATCTTGCCGGGAAGCATCATGCTGAAATGGTGATCTGCAACATTCAGAAAGTTGATGAACATGGAAGTGTAACGCAGAAACTTACGCAAATTCCCAATATGCCTGAAAAAATTGAGTTAAATAATAATTTTTCTGTTTTTTCAGATTTAAGTTATTTTGCCTGTAATAAATTGTTCAGAAAAGAACTTTTTGCCCATAAAAGATTCAAAAAAGGAGTTCATTTTGAAGATATTCAGCTTATTCCGCAGCTTTTACTGGAGTGTAAAACTTTAGCACACACCCAGAATTTTCATTATCAATATCTCGAAAGGACAGATTCTATTTCAAAAACCCACAATGAAAGAGGTTTAGATATTTTAAAGGCAGTAGAGGATGTAGAAGAAGTTTTTCAGTCTTCTCTTTATTCTTCGGAGAAAAAAGAGCTTTTGGGTTTTCAGATTTTACAGGGAGTATACAGTTATCTGGCTTATCTTGCTTTCGTTAAAAATGAAAATCTTTTTTACAGAATGTCTGATGACCTCGATAAATTTATGAGAAAAAGAGGTGTTAAAATTAAAGATATATTGACTTACAATCGTTTTGGTAAGAATTATATTCTATCTTTGCCACTGAAAAAAATGATATTTTATCTGCTTTTCTTTGCCGGACAAAAAAAGCTGATAAGAAAATTGATGTAAAAACACATAAAATTTCGGTATTTTAAAATAAAACTTTTGAAGTGTCGATCTTTTTTAGCTTTGCTTCTCACCTCATAGAATGCAAAGGACGATAAAAGAAAAGGATGAAAAATTTTGAATTGTTCTTAAATGAAACAGGGATTTCTATTTTTTACATAAAAGTGGGCTTGGGTTTCCTGTCCTCTTTTCTGATAACTTTTTTCTCTATTCCCACGATCATTAAAATCTCGAAACGTAAAAACCTGATGGATGAACCGGGTGTGCGAAGTTCACATCTCAGGAAAATCCCTAATCTTGGTGGTATTGCCATATTTTATTCTATAGGAATTTGTACTTCTATATTTGCGTATGAGATTTTTGATCTTTATAAATTCTTATTTGCCTCTCTCATTATTCTTCTGTATATAGGCATTATGGATGATATTGTGGTCATGAGAGCTTACAAGAAACTTGTTGCACAGGTGGTTGTTTCTATATTGATCGTTATTGGTTCTGATGTAAGAATAAGAAACTTGTTTGGCATTTTCGGTGTTTATGAAATTCATTATTGGATAAGTGTCGTCGTTACTGTTATTACTTTCATTATTCTTATCAATGCCTTTAATCTTATTGATGGTATTGATGGTCTTGCAGGCGGTTATTCTTTAATCTGCAGTGCTCTTTTCGGGATCAGCTATTATCGTTTAGGTGAATATAATTATCCTTTAGTAATCTTATCTGTGGTACTGATAGGTTCTGTACTTGCATTTTTGTATTACAATATGTCGCATTATCGTGCCACAAAAATTTTTATGGGAGATACAGGTTCTATGTTGTTGGGATTCTTGCTGGCATTTACATGCATTTGCTTTATTGATATTTTTATCGATAAAAAGTTGTTTTCCGTACCTAGGTATCATCTGGAATCTGCACCGGTAATTGCTGTTGCGATTCTTATACTTCCGATTGTAGATACTCTAAATGTTATCATTGTAAGGCTTTGGAATAAAAAGTCACCATTCGAAGCCGACAAAAACCATATCCATCATAAACTTTTGAAACTCGATCTTACTCATAGAAGATCAAGCTTTTATATCATAAGCTACTATCTCGCTATTGTGGCAGTTACTTACTGTTTAAGACATACTAATGTTAATCTGCTTCTTTTTATAGTATTATTCTTAGGTTTTTTAGGAGCATATATTCCGGATTTTATTTTTATGCTGAAGAATAATAAACTTAAAACTAATAATTAAATTTCTATTTTTGCAAACTACAATTATCACGATGAAAATATTTAAGTACCTGTTTTTTTTACTAGTTCCTTTTTTGCTTACATCTTGTATTACTACAAAAGATGTGAAATACATGCAGCCGAGCGAGAGCTTGGTCATCAATGAAGAGGGTCTGATTCCTTACAATGTACCGGTTTACAGAATTACAAAAAATGATATGTTAAACCTTAATATCGTCACAACTCCAAAAGGTGATGCAGCACAATTTTATTCGGCACTCAATACTTCTGGTGGTATGAATGCCAGTGGAGCGCTAAATCCGATGACAAGTAGTGGTACTGTAGGTAATGGTGCTACCGGAGGAAACAGACTTTTTTACTTTAACGGATTAAGAGTGGATGCTAAAGGCGATATTCATGTACTGGGAATTGGCTACATTAAGGCCGAAGGGAGAACAATTGAAGAAGTAAGCACCGAGATACAGGACAAAGTAAACGAAAACTTTCAGGAAGGAAAAGCTGAAGTAAGACTAAATACAGACGGAATCACTTATTATATTCTGGGAGATATTGAAAGTACTGGTCTTACCGGTGAAAAAGTAGCTCACAAAAATATTTTGACGCTTACAGAAGCAATCTCCATAAATGGAGGTTTAAACAGAACTATAGATCGAAAGAACATTGTAGTATACAGAAAGCTTCCCGAGGGTATCAAAAAAGCTCAGATCGATCTTACCAGAGAAGATGTGATGAATTCACCTTATTTTTATGTACAAAATGGTGACGAAATCTTCCTTACTACACAGAGAAGAGCACTCAACGGATTCGGAAAAGATCCTGTGCAGACGCTTATCAGTGGAGTTTCTGTAATTACAACGGCATTATCAATTTATCTACTTATTAAAAATCTTTAATTATGATTCCAGGAAAAGAGACTTTAGTAGGTAAAAGTGAGCCACAGAAAGAAAAATATGGGTCGTTTGCTTTGTTTGATATTGAACATTTTCTACGAAAACTTTTAAAATATTGGTATTGGTTCGTATTGATGCTGTCTATTGGCTATGTGACTTCATGGTTTTATGGCAAATATTATGCGCAAAATATTTATTCTTCTAATCTTTCATTAAGTATTTCATCAGGTACTTCAAGTTATTTTACACCCAATCAGTCGATTAACTTCATTTGGGGGCAAAGTGGTAATCAGGATGGAATTTACCTTAAAAAAATGCTCTTATCAAGATCACATAATGAATTTTTGGTAAATGAGCTTAATCTTTTTGTTGATTATAAGACAAAAGGTGCCATTAAATCTACTTATTTAGATAAAGATGATTCACCTGTATTTTTCGAAATTGATAAGAAACATTTACAGCAGGTAAATTATCCTATCACTCTTACGCCAAAAGGAGATAATTCGTACGAAGTCAGTTTTCCTGATGAGGGACATTCGACAAATCTTTATTCTTATGATTTTGAAGGCTTTCAGAATGTGGAAGCATATAAAAAACCAGCTAATAAAGTTATTAAAATTAATGAGTGGTACACCTCTCCCAACCTAAGATTTAGATTGGTTCCCAATCCTGTATCACCTTCAATAAAACTGGAAAATATTGTTATCAACCTTTCTACGATAAACAATGCCGTTAATGGGATAGTGTCTACCATTGGAGTTGATTTTGATAAAGAAATCAATACCATAATGATTATTTCAAAATCAGGGTACAGTTTGAACGGTACAGTAAGTTTCCTTAATAAATCTGTTGATGAACTAAAGAAAAAAAGATTTGCGGATAAAAATACGATTGATAAAAATACACAAGATTACTTAAAAAGAAATTTAGCTGATATCAGAAAAAAATTAGATTCAAGTGCTGCTTATCTAAATTATCTTAAAGTCTCAGAAAAACTGTATGATATAACAAACAGAGACGAAAAATCTTTACAAAAAATAAAAGATTTAGAGACCAAAAAAGCTGATATTCTCAGTAAAATGAACTCTCTAAGCACAATCAAAACTAGTGTAGAATCACAGAATTTCGACAAAATGATAAGCCCTTCTGCGGCAGGATTCGATGATGGGCTTTTTACCGCTTCAGTTTCAGAGTTAAAGGCTCTTTATCTTAAGAAAAGAGAATTGTCATCTATTTATACTCCTAATTCAGAACCAATAAAAGAGATCAATAGATTAATTAACGAAGCCAAAACAAACTCATCTGGTTCTTTAAGAAATGTTTACACAGTTTACACAACAGAATTAAATAGAATAGATCAACAGATTGCCGAAGCAAGTTCAGATCTGACTTCTTTCCCTGATAAACAGAGAAAATACCTTGATGCAGAAAGAGGATACAATATTATTGAGGCGACTTACAATAGTTTACTTGGTAGACAAAATGAAAGTCAGATGAGATTGGCTACCAACCAGTCAGATATCAGTGTTATTGACCCTGCAAAAAATCTCGGACAAGGGCCGATAGGACCCAATGTTAAAGGTACTAAAATGGTAATTATCGGAGGTTTTCTAGCCATACCATTTATCTTAATTCTTTTGAGTAGTTTATTTGATAGTAAAATACGAAATATCAAAGAATTGATAAGCGCTACAAGAATACCATTATTGGGAGTTATCGGAAATAATAATGCCGAAAACATGCTTACTGTTTTAGACTCTCCAAAATCGTCTGTGTCAGAGGCCTTTAGAGGTATTAGGGCTAATATCAGATTCTTGTCTGGTGAAGATGAGAAAAGTAAGGTAATCTTAATTACATCGTCTGTTGGAGGTGAAGGGAAGACCTATATATCAATAAATCTGGCATCGGTTTTAGGTTTAAGTGATAAAAAAACGATATTACTGGGAATGGATTTGAGGAAGCCAAAAATTTTCGGCGACTTCAATATTGATAATAAGCTTGGGATTTCAAACCACCTTACCGGGGAAGCAACTATTGACCAAATTATCAATAAAACAAAAATTCCGAATCTTGATGTAGCGACCTCAGGACCAATACCTCCAAACCCATCAGAGCTTTTAATGAGTGATAGAAACATTAAGTTTATAGAAGAACTGAAAAAAATGTACGATTTCATCATCATCGACTCTCCACCGGTAGGTTTGGTTGCAGATTCTTATGAGCTGATGAAACATTCTGACGCTAATCTCTATGTAGTGCGACATGAATATACAGAAAAGTATATGCTGAAGATGATCACAGAGAAATATCATAATGATGAAATCAAGCACTTGGGACTGGTGTATAATGATTATGTATCAAAACAGGGTTATGGCTATGGTTACGGCTATGGCTACGGTTATGGCTATGGTTACGGCTACTTTGATGAGGATAAAAACTACAAAGAACCTCTGTTGATTAAAATAAGGAATAAAGTAAGAGCAATTTTTAACAGATAGATACAAAACATGCCCTCAGTAATTGGGGGTTTGTTATTTATAAAATCCGCTTCAAACTATTAAAAAAAGAATAAATTTGTTACTTTGCCGTTTACTTTATAACAAATTATATTTTTTTGTTTATTTTTAACTAAACATTAAGATTATCATTAATATAAAAATGTTTTATATTTGCAAAAATTAATTTTTAAAATAACCATAAATCCATATTCTTTTATGAATAAAAAATTATTGTTTAGCTTCCTTACCCTCTTAGGAACTGTGGTAAGTATAAAAGCGCAAAGAAATGAGGTGGGAATTCGCTTGGGAATGAGTAATCTTGTTGGTGATATAGGAAAAACCAATTATATTCTACAGCAGCCTTTGGATTTGGACAGAGCTTCAGAATGGGGCTTTCCTTTTTATGGTGGAATTTTATATAGATTTAATTTTAACCCGCACCAGACAATCCGATTAGATTTAGGGTACAATCAGGTGCAGTTTAGCGATAAAGCAGCGAAAGAAGAATACAGAAGAAACAGAAATTCGTTTGGTAAGAATAATATTTATGAAGCAAGTTTGGTTTTTGAATATAATTTCTTCCCGGTAAACAATGAACAGCTAAGTATGGTAAGCCCGTATATCTTTGGGGGTATCGGAGGAATAATGTTTGATGCTCCAAAGGCTACTCTTACTCATGACTTCAGAAGAAATGCTGATGGTGTGGCGCAGGCTCCGATCAGTGAAACGGATTTTGTTACCACTACTCAATATACAATGGGTACCAAAACAGTTGCACAAATACCTTTTGGTGTTGGTTTGAAATATAAATTCAATCATGGGTGGGCAATCTTTGCTGAAGCAACATTCAGATATACACTGACGGATCAGTTGGATCATAGTAAGATTCTTGCCAAAGATGTTGTATCCAATTATAATTCAGATATATTAAGTCCTGCAACAGGAGGATCTCTACTGCAATCAGGCAATTATTATATAGTGTCAAAGGAAAGAGAAACTGCTTACATAAATAATAGAGCAGTAGGTGATACAGATTCCAGAGACTGGATGAATACTTTCAGTTTAGGATTAACCTACTCTTTCGGAAGACCTCCTTGTTATTGTGATTAAGAAAATATGTCGTTGATAAAAGAACAAATAAATTCTGAGAATTTACCGCAGCATGTCGCTATCATTATGGATGGCAATGGGAGATGGGCAAAATCAAGAGGTGAGAAAAGAACCTTTGGTCATAAAAATGCTATTAATGCCGTGAGAAACGCTATTAATGCCTGTAATGAGATCAATATACCTTATCTTACACTATATACATTTTCCTCAGAAAACTGGAAACGACCTACTGATGAAGTAAATACCCTGATGACTTTGCTTAGTGAAACCCTTTTGCTGGAAGCCAATGAGATTTTCAGTAAAGGTTTAAGAATGCATGTGATCGGGAACTTAGATAAATTACCATCTTTGGTAAAAGATCAGCTCCTGAGAGTAGTTGATCTCACAAAAGAAAACACAAAAGGAAATTTGGTTCTGGCCATTAGCTATGGTTCCCAGAATGAGATACTGAATGCTGTAAAGAACATCAGCAATGATGTGAAAGAAGGCAAAGTAAATGTAGAGAATATTGATGAAAAATTATTTGAAAACTATCTTTATACTAAAGATTTTCCGCCTGTTGATCTTCTGATCAGAACGAGCGGCGAAATAAGAATCAGCAATTTTTTACTCTGGCAGATTGCTTACGCAGAGCTTCAGTTTTTAGATATTCTGTGGCCGGACTTTACAAAAGATACTTTTTTCCAGTGTATTGTAGATTATCAAAACAAGGAAAGAAGATACGGTCTTACAGGTGACCAAATTCAAATCCAGTAAATTTTAAGAAAAGAAAGATTACGATAAAATGAAGTTTAGATTATTACCCATCATTATGTTTGCGGCTTCTGCACATTTTTATGGACAGGTAACTCCTCAGGACAGCACAAAGGTTGATACCTCTGTTCTTGCAGAAAATCAAACAGGATCTTACACATTGAAAGATATTGTTGTAGATGGGGTAAAAAAATACACACCGGCTCAGATCTTCAGGTTTACAGGCTTGTCGAAAGGTGAAATTGTAGATATTCCCGGGCAAAAGGTTAGTAATGCAATCAAGAAGCTTTGGGATTCACAGTCTTTCTCTGAAGTTGAAGTTTATGTAGAAAGTGTTGAAGGGCAAACCGTTGTTCTTAGATTTTATCTTCAGGATCTTAAAGATCTAGGGGAGGTAAAATTTACAGGCAAAGGTATCGGTAAGTCTAAAAACGAAAAACTAGCAAAGGATAATAATTTAAAGCCTGGAACGAAGATCACTCAGAATCTTGTTTCAAGTCTTAAAACAAATATTCCTAAAGATTACATTAAAAAAGGTTTTGCTGATGCAAAAATTACCATCCAGGATAAAGTGAACGCAAGTGATCCTAATCTTGTAGACTGGACGATTAATGTTGATAAAGGAAAAAGAGTGAAAATCAGCCACATCGAGTTCGAAGGAAATGATAGTGTAACTGATAGCAAACTTAGAAAAAAAGCCTTCAAAGAAACCAAACAAAAAAGATTTGGTATCGGAGGTATCCTAAAATCTTCAAAATTTGTTGAAGAAAAATATCAGGAAGATAAAAGAAATCTTGTAAGCTATTACAACTCTTTAGGATACAGGGATGCAACGATTGTGTCTGATTCTGTATGGAGAAATAATAAAAACAACTACGAAATCAACGTTAAGCTTAAAGAAGGTAAAAAATATTACATCGGTGATATTTCATTTACCGGAAATACAGTTTATCCTACAGAATATCTTCAGAGACTTTTAGGGTATAAGAAAGGAGATATTTACGATGCAGTTGGTTTCAACAAAAAAGTAGGTGAAGACGGAGGAAAAGAAGATGATTCCGATATCAAATCGTTGTATATGAACAATGGTTACCTTTTCTCAAATGTTACTCCTGTAGAGAAATCTGTGAATGGTGATGCCATCAATCTTGAAATCAGAATCAACGAAGGTGAACAGGCTACATGGAACAAAGTAACCTGGAAAGGAAATACAACGACTCATGACCACGTAATCCTGAGAGCGTTGAGAACCAAACCGGGAGAATTATTTAAGAAAACTGAAATTAAAAGAACATATTTCGATTTAGCTTCAATGTCTTTCTTCGATCCTCAACAGATCGGCCAAGATATTCAGCCTAATCAGCAGGATAATACCGTAGATATTGGCTGGACATTGGTAGAAAAAGGTTCTTCACAGGTTCAGTTACAGGCAGGTTACGGTGGTAACAGCTTTATCGGAACTTTAGGGCTTACTTTCAACAACTTCTCTTTGAAAAACTTCCTGAAGTTTAAAGACTTCAGACCTGTACCTCAAGGAGATGGGCAGACATTGTCTATTCAGGCACAAGCCGGACAATACTTCCAGAACTATGGAGTTTCGTTTACAGAACCTTGGTTGTTCGGAACCAAACCAACGGCACTTTCTGTAAGTTTAAATAACTCAAGAGTAAATTATAGCCAGGTTTCAGGTCCGGATCAGCGACTGAATATTTTCTCGGCAACAGCTGGTTTAAACAGATTGCTAAAATGGCCGGATGATTATTTCTCGTTATACACAGGAATTCAGTATCAGAAATATAACTTCAGCAACTATCCGTTTGAATTCGGAAATACAACCGAATATTATGGTAATGCAAACAACTTAAGTTTAAATATAGGATTAAGCAGAAACTCTGCGGGTATCGATCCGATTTTCCCTACAGTGGGGTCAAACATCGAGCTTTCGGGTAAATTTACTCCGCCATATTCATTGTTCAGCAACAAAGATTACTCGACGATGAGTCCTACTGATAAGTATAGATGGATGGAGTTCTATAAAATTAAGTTTAAAGCAGATGTTTATAATGAAGTTATCGGAAAACTTGTTTTAAGATCTTCTGCCGAAATGGGCTTTATGGATGGTTACAACAAAGAACTTGGTGCTCCGCCGTTTGAAAGATTCTATGTTGGGGGAACCGGTCTTTTCGGAGGTAGATTTGATGGTAGAGAACTTATTCCTTTGAGAGGTTATGAAAATGCTTCCACTTACGGAGGACAGGCTGAAGATATTACTCAAAGAGGAGGAGGTACTATTTATAACAGATTTACGTTAGAGTTAAGATATCCGATCTCATTGAATCAGACCGCAAAAATTTATGCACTTACATTTGCCGAAGGAGGTAACGTTTGGAACTCTTGGAGCAACTACAATCCTTTCCAGCTAAAAAGATCAGTTGGTGTCGGGGTAAGAGTTTATATGGGAGCGTTTGGTCTGATTGGGTTCGACTTTGCTTATGGATTTGATAAAACGATCGATGGTAATGTTTCCGGAAGCAAGACTCACTTCTTGATGAACCAATCTTTATAAATGATATGAAAAATTTTAAAACACTTTTCACTTTTGCGGTTGTCTTACTTTTTAGTTTGACTAATGCTCAGAAAATCGGGGTTATAGATACTCAGTATATCTTAGACAAAATGCCCGAATATAAAGAAGCAGAAGCAAGATTAAATTCTCAGATCGATACTTGGGAACAAGATCTTCAGAGATTACAGTCTGAATACGAGCAAAAAAAATCAGCATTCGAAAACGAAAGGGTTTTGCTTATCGGTGATCAGCTTAAGCTTAGAGAAAAGGAAGTTTTAGATTTAGAAAAAAATATCAAAACAACGACCAGTTTAAGGTTTGGTAAAACAGGAGAAATCAATCAGCTGAGAGCAAATCTTGTAGAGCCGTTTGAAGATCAGATCTGGGCTGCAATGCGCACCGTTATAGAAAAAAATGGTTTAGGCATTGTACTTGATAAGACCAAAGACAACGTTGTTTTTTATCAGCCAAGATATGATTACACAGACAAAGTTTTAGACGTTCTGATGAAAGGTTCTGGCGATAAAGGAGACAAAAAAGAAAAGAAAACCAATAAAAAATAGTAAAAGTTTTTTCAATACTTAACTTTTACCTAAATTTAAAATCTAAAAACAAATTAATTATTTATTACCCGTTATGAAAAAATTAAGTGTATTATTTGCAGCAGTAGTGATGGTAGCGTCTGTAGGTATGGCAAAAGCTCAAAAAATTGCTACTATGGATGTTGCAGGTATTCTTAATGCAATGCCAGAAAAAAAGAAAGCAGATACAGAAATTACAACTTTTGTGAATGGAAAGCAAGCTGAAATAAAGAAAAAAGCTGACGCAGCACAAGCAAAGTATGAAGGCTATACTAAAGAAGCGCAAACTAAAACTGAAGCTGAAAACAAAGCAAGAATGGAAGAAATGCAGAAACTTCAGCAAGAGCTAGCTCAGATGGAAGACAAAATGAGAAAAGACGCTACTGCTAAGCAAGATGCTTTGTTCGAGCCTATCGAGAAAAAATTGATGGAAGCTGTAACGAAGGTTGCTAAAGCAAATGGTTATGAGTACGTAATGGACGTAAACTCTACTGGTCTTGTTTACAAAGGAGGTCCGGATGCTACTGCAGCTGTGAAAAAAGAATTAGCTCTTCCTTAATTGAAGATATTAACAAACATTTATAAAAACCACCACTACTTTTAGAGGTGGTTTTTTTATTTTTGCGCTATGGAAAAAGAAGTATCAACAACGGTAAAAGTTAGGTTCAGTGATTGCGACCCGATCGGGCATTTGAATAATGTAAAATATTTAGATTATATGTTCAATGCAAGAGAAGATCATGTAGAAACATTTTACGGTTTTACTTACGAAGAATATACTAAAAAAACAGGCTGCACCTGGATCGCAATTCAGAATGAGATCGCTTATCTGAAAGAAGTAAGATATAATAATCAGGTGGTGATCAGCAGCAAAACAATCGAAGTAGCAGACAGAACGGCAAAAGTGGAGATTCTTATGAAAAGTCTTGACGAAAAAACTGTTCATGCAGTACTTTGGGTTACGGTGATCTATTTTAATGTTAAAACAAGAAGATCAGAAATTCATCCTGAAGACATTAAAGAAACATTCGGTAAGTTCTATGTAGATTTAGAACAGAAAGATTTCCAGTCGAGAGTAAAGTTTCTGAGATCACAAAACGCAAAAAATTCATAATTTAACCAAATGAAAAAAATACTAGTAATAGGAGGTAATGGACAGTTGGGAAACTGCATCAGAAAAATTGCATCGGATTTCGAAAATCAATATGAGTTTACTTTTACAGATTCACAAACTTTAGATATTACAAACCGCGATCAGATCAATGATTTCTTTTACGATCTGAAGCCCGATTTTTGCATCAATGCATCAGCTTACACTGCAGTAGATCTTGCAGAAAAGGAAGAAGAAAAAGCTTTTGCCGTAAATGCAGAAGGCGTTGGTAATTTGGCTGAGGCCTGTGCAGATTACAAAACAGTTTTAATACATGTTTCTACCGACTACGTTTTCGATGGAGAGACCAACTTAGATTATTCCGAAGATGATTTTACAAATCCTATCGGAGTTTATGGTAAATCTAAACTGACAGGTGAAGAGCTGGCTTTAGAAAACAACCCTAAAACAATTATTCTGAGAACATCATGGCTCTATTCTGAGTTTAATAAAAATTTTGTGAAAACAATGCTGAACTTATTTTCACAAAAAGACGAACTCGGAATCGTAGCAGATCAATTTGGTCAACCTACAAATGCTAACGATCTTGCAGAAGCAATTATGACGATTATCGAAAAGCCGAACAAAATTTTTGGTGTTTTTCATTTCTCAAACTATCCGGAAACTACCTGGTTTGAATTTGCCAAAAAAATCGCTGAATTTTCAAAATCATCAGTGAAATTAAATGCGTTGACTACAGATCAGTACCCAACTCCCGCAAAAAGACCAAAAAGAAGCACAATGTCTTTAGATAAAATTGAAAAAATCTACAATATCGAACCAAAACATTGGGAAAACAGTTTGGAAGATTGCGTTAATATACTTTCACAATAAAATGAATATCAAAACTTTTACAGTCTGTATTTTTATGTTCGCTGCCGTAATGATCAGCGCACAGAATATTTTCCTTACCAAAGTTGAAAAAACAAAAGAAAATAAAGACAAATATCTTATAAAAATAGATCCGAAGAATTCTTCTGCAGAATATTTAGGAGAAATAGATGTACAGGGTTTTTCGAATGATGATATGGATGTTTTTTACAGAATCTACAATAAAGCTAAAGAAATTGGTGCAAATGCTTTTGCGTTCCAGCCTTTTGAAACGGTAGATGAAAAAAATCAGCCATTCAATCCGTCAAACTATAAGATGAAACTTTATTATATTTCAAAAGAAGAATATTCAAAACCTTCCGACGAAATATATTTGTTCTCGTCTTCTGCAAAATCTCAGACAATAAGTATTAATAAAAAAGATTATGTACTTCCGTCACGATCGTTTACTGTCCTGAAAACTATTCCGGGTGAAATTTATACCATATCTACAAAGAAATTGTTAGGTTCCACCATCAAAGTTTCGGGTAAACCAGAATCTACAGCACAATATTATCAGGTTTCGTCTGTGAAAGTGCGCTCCAATACTTTTGGCGAGCCGGGTATCAATCTTAAATCTGGAGACATCATCGGACTCGACAGATCTTTTGGCGATTTTCTCAGAATGATCTACATCGAAAACAAATAATTTATCCCCTTTATATTTCATACCTCAGACTTATCTGGGGTATTTTTCTTAGGAGCTTTTTCCCGCTCTCCTCTATATCTTTTGCTCTTCGTTGCTCATCACAAAAGGATGTCGTTACGATGGTAAGTTTGCATTAAGTGAAATTGATTAATAACTTAGTTAAAAAAATTAACCAAAAGAGTAAAAGCAGCAGGATAAAGGCAGACGCTTCATTGATACTTCGATATCGCCCCCGATTTTATTCCCC
>NZ_MAUH01000007.1:0-131880 GCF_001693475.1 Chryseobacterium sp. CBo1 | reverse complement strand
CCAAACGAAGAATAGCAATGGAGCTTAGAGATATGATAACGGCCATTCTAATTATATTTGCAGGAGGAGACCCAGCCAAAGTTTTCAAAACATAAAAAATGGTCGGAATTTCTTCCGACCATGACTAGTGTTAGACCTCCCTTTTATTTTATCACTCCTGTACCAAATGCTGTAAATCGGGGTCATTCTTGATGCGTTCCATTTCACTTACAACAATATTTAGTATATCTGATTTTATCTGCTTGTAATTGGCTTCAATTTCCTGCTTCATTTTATCTTCACCCTGCTTATCAACAAAGGACAGGATTTCCGGTATTTTCTGATAGGCTTTTGTTTCGGCAGCAACTGTTTCATTATCTACCACAATTTCGGCGTGGAAAATCTTTTGCTCGATACGCTCGTCAAAGTTATCTGATACCGAACCTACGAACATCCCCTGCGTTAAGGTCGAAATTTTAGAGGCAGGTATCAGGCTATCCAACTGGGTAGATATAGAGGTAGATTTATCGTTTCGGTTGATGGTCATACTCTGGCGTTTCTGCAACACTTTACCGAAGCGTTCGGAAAGGCTCTTTGCCGTTTCGCCTACAACCTGCCCGCTGAAAACATTACCGACGGTATTCTGAATAACCTTGCTTTCCTTATCGCCGTAATCTCTTGTTAATTGCGAAAAGTCCTGAAAACCCAGACATACCGCCACCTTATTACTTCTCGCCGTTGCGATGAGATTGTCCAGTCCCCTAAAATAAATTGTGGGCAGCTCATCAATTATAACCGAACTCTTTAGCTGTCCTTTTTTATTGATGAGCTTTACAATCCTTGAATTGTACAAACCCAAAGCTGCCGAATATATATTTTGCCTGTCGGGATTGTTACCTACACATAAAATCTTAGGTTCATTCGGGTTATTAATGTCGAGCGTGAAGTCGTTGCCAGTCATTACCCAATAAAGCTGCGGGCTAATCATTCTTGATAGTGGAATTTTTGCAGATGCGATTTGACCTTGTAATTGGTCTTGTGCGCCGCCTTGCCACGCATCCATAAACGGCGATAAATAATTTTCCAAATCGGGGTATGAAGTCAAAATCGTGAATACGTCCGAATACTTTTTATTCAGCAATTCAATAGCGTGTGGGAATGTGCAATACTTACCGTCCTCGTAGATTTTCAGATACCAAATTATTGCTGCAAGCAAGATGATTGGGCTTTCCACAAAGAAATCCCCTTGCTTCTGTATCCACGACCTGTTGAGGTTCAACATTATGGTATAAGCTGCTTCATAAGCATCTGAAATGTCCGTCATAAAGTCGGGATTGAGTGGGTTACAACGGTGGCTCTTACGTGGGTCGTCGAAATTTATCACGTAGAATTTCGGCTGAATTTTATACTTGTCCCGGTGCTTCAGTAAATGATTATAGGCAATGGTTGAAAGGTCGTCGAATTTGAAATCGTAGATGTACATACTAAAGCCTTTCTCTATCTGCTGCTTGATGTAGTTGTTTACAATGGCATAGGATTTTCCTGAACCCGGAGTACCCAACACGATTGAAGCCCTGAAAGGATTTACAATGTTTATCCAACCGTTGTTCCATTTGTTTTTGTAATAGAACTTTGTGGGTAGATTGACGGAGTATTCGTTTTCCATCAGCTTTGTTTCCTGTTGGAAGCTCTCGTTTTCATTATTGAAAACGTCGTCCATCAGGTTGTTCTTTAATAGTCTGCTCATCCATACACCCGCCATCAATAAGGCGATATAACCTAACGAGATAGTAAGGATATACAAAAATGTACCAATTACCGGAGATAGCTTTAATAATGGGGTGTTCAGGAAGAACAGTACCGAACCTATGCCCAAAACCACGTAAATTTTAGACCAGGTTATCTTCTCATTCTTTACGCCCTTAGTGCCTAAACAGCTTAAAGCGAGCAATACCAAAGCAAAGGCTTTGGTATATAGGGTATGTGAGAACAAACCCGCCGTTCTGTCGAAATTGCCTAAAATCTTTTTGATTACTTCCAGTGTCCAGCCACGTTCTAAAAAGAACCCGTAGCAGAACCAATAAAGGTGCATCAGTACCAATAGAATACTGACTGCCCGCATAAAAGCCATTATCTTGGCTAAGCCTCTTAAATCGTCCTCTCCCTGCATTATTTTGAGTTTTAATGTTCGGGCGTGAATTTAAAGTCTGTGCGGAATAGTTATAAGATTGTGGTAGTCTAAGGCAGTACGTGGCGGTATTTGGCTTAATCAGTGTATTTATTTAGGAGCGGATTTCATTAATGATTTATAGGAAGTAAGGAATGCGGACAAACTCTTGTATCCTACTTTGAATGCTACTTCTGTAAGGGTATATTTTTTAGTATCAATTAGTTCAATACTCTTCAAAATACGGGTAAGCTGTATATATTTCTGTATGGTTATCCCCGTTTCATTTTTAAAGATACGTTGTAAATTGCGTACCGACATATTCGCAATTTCTACATAATCTTCGACTTTAAACTCATATCTGAAATTTTCATTGATATGACTGCAAATCGGAATTAGTCGCTCGTCTGAAGGTACAGGGATTTCCAAAGCATTATTTTTCTGATAAAAATCTGGAAGGTTTTGCAAAATGGCTAATAAAAAGACTTTCTGATTATCATCTTCAATAAGTTGTTTATTCCACTTAGTTGCATAATTGAGCATTTTGTGTAAGACAATAGGAACACGGAAAATCTTTACGGAATTGTAAAATTGATTTTGCGGAATATACTTAAAGAGCAATACTGTCAGATTAACGGTTTCTGCTGATGATGATATGCGGTGTTTTATATTTGACGGTATCCATATTGCGTGATTTTGAGGTACAAAATAAACCTTATTCTCTATGTAAAAATACTGAAAACCCTCTGTAACATAGGATAGCTGATAACGTGCGTGAGAATGCTCGTAATCATCGTGTTTCCAGTTTTGTTGCTGCCATATATAAGCATCGCTTATAACATCATCTGAATAATTGCCAGGAGTTGTTTCCTTAAGACCACATTTTAGCATTGCGTTTTAAATATACTTTTTGGCAAAGCTAATAAAAACGAAATATTTAATTTTGCAATATTATTAGAAAAATTTCCTGTGCAATGAATAAAACAATCTCATTTTTAGTTTTCACGCTCTCCTTTTTATTATCAATCAACACTACTGCTATGGCTCAAAATAAGAAAACAAACATACTGGTGCTTATCCATTCTGATAATGGCGGCACTTATGAACTGGCAAAGAACATTACCGAAGGAATTGAGAAAAATAGCGATGCTAATGCTACTATAAAGTTGGTGAAAGCATCAGATAATGTCAAGTTGAAAGACATTCCCGTAGCCAACGTTGATGAATTAAGTTCCTACGATGGCATAGCTTTTGGCTCGCCTGTGTACTTCGGGAATATCAGTACGGCAATGAGCGAATTTTTATCAAAAACGGTAGATGTCTGGACAAAACACGAATTAGAAGGTATGCCTGCAACTGTTTTTATGTCTGCAGGAAGCGGAGCCGGAAAAGAACTGGCATTGCAATCTTTCTGGAATAGTCTGGCAGTACACGGTATGATACTGGTATCAAATGGTATTCGTGGATATGAAAACATAGAAAAAAATATACCGCAAGGGAACTCGGTGTTAGGTACAACTAGTCTGGCTTCCTTAAAAGATGTGACAAGACCAAGCAAAAGCGAGCGTTATCTTGCCAAATTACAGGGAGAAAATTTTGCTAAAGTTTCCACGGCATTAAAAGGAACTTTCAAACAAAAGTCAATCGAAACTAAATCTGCATACACAGTGGATATCAACGAGGTATTGAAACAGAAAAATATTGTTTTACCTGAATTACCAAAACCTGTAGGAAACTACGAGCTTTTTTCGCGTTCCGGGAATTTAGTATTTATCAATCAGGTTTCACTTAAAGACGGAAAGATTTTATATCCTGGAAAAGTCGGTATTGATGTTACTGAACAACAAGTAGAAGAAGCGACCAAAGTTACTATGCTCAACATTATTGCAATTTTGAAAGAGGCAGTGGGAGGCGATTTGAACAAAGTAAAAAAATGTGTGCAATTGATTGGCGTTTTTAATACTCCTGAAACATATACGCAGCACGCTATGTTGATGAATGCAGCTTCTGACCTGACAGTGGAAATATTCGGAGAAAAGGGAAAGCATACACGAAATACATCGGGGGCATATTCCTTACCAGTTGGTTCTTCTGTATCTATTCAGGCAATTTTTGAAGTTGAGTAGATAGCTGTTATACGCAGATAGATAATTATTGATAATGAGAAAAATAATTCTGATTACCATTCTTTCATTCACTATGTTGCAATATACTGTCTTTCAGAAAGGTCAGCGTAATGTTAAAGAACGAATCCAATATATTTTTAGTGAACTATAAAAGGAAGAACTACATTTTTTTCTTCCTTTTCTTCTTCATCTTGTTAGCAAAATCCTGTTCCTCATAATCCTCGCCCTGGGCTTCGGGTAGCAAACCGCCCAATGCTTCAATCAAACCATCTTCGTGTTTTTCCGTAGTTAAGAAGTCGAACAAATGGTGTGGTTCTTCCGCAGGAAGATCCGCATCATTTGATGTGGATAGTTTGGGGATTGGTACAGCAGCTTCTTTTATATCCGTTTTGATATTATTATTCCAGTAATCATTAAAGACATTGGCAGAAAGCTCCTTGTCTAAACGTGAACCGTTCCAAACTGCTTTGGAATTATGGTCTATGAATGTGATACCATAAATGCGACCTGTATCATTTCGGCGCACCACTACGTTAATGCCCTGTTCAGCTAATTGTTTCTTAAAAGTCTGTTCATCGCTCGTTGTTTTCAGGGCAATGTTAGCGGCAGCTTTTAGGGTTTGCTTGCTTGGGTGGTCTTTTAATGCGGTTTTGCATTTCGAAAAATGCAGTTCCAATGCCGGAAGCCCTGCGCTCTTTCCGAACAGAGAAGCCTTGAACGGATGCCCGGCTCTTTCGCCTTTATCATTTAAGGGAATGTACAATAAACCCTGCTGCATCTTTCCCTGTAATTCTCCCTCTATTTTCTCGGCAGTAATATTGAAAAGAGATAGCAAGGCATTGTATTCGCCCAAACTTTGGTACTGGTAATAATTCGGCAGGTGTCGGACTACCGAAGCAATCTGGCTTTTTATATCGCCAGCCCGATAATCCACTGGACGGAATACCTTATCATTTTGTTTATGTTCTTTGTCTGTTGCTGGTATCAATCTGTATTTCCTTTCAAGTTCACGGCATACATTCATAGACCGCATTTTCTCGAACTTATCCGAAATCTTTTTGCCCTCTTCGTCCACGCAAACCGATACGATATGGATATGGATGCGGTCAATATCGGTATGTTTAAACACAACAAAAGGCTGTTCGCCGTAACCCATTTCCCTCATATATTCCTCTGCCATTTCCCTAAACTTGTCATCACTAACCTTGTCTTTCGGGTTCGGATTGAGCGAAATATGCACCGTATGCTTTTCTGTATTGCGGTTGGCTATAAGGTAAGGAGCAAAAGATTGGGCTAATTGTGCAACGGAATAATGACCGTTAGCGGTTTCAATTATCTTATTGGCGAACAAAATCAGTCCGTTTTCATTCTCCACTTTGAGCTGATTGTAAGCCAATGCACCGTATAAATTTCCACTTCTACCAATCTTTGCTATCATTTCTAAGGCTGTTTTTTCAGATATTTTGCTTCAAATTCCTCACTTATCTGAATGATTTTTTGGCATAACACCGCCATTTCAGCCGTCTGTTTTTCCAATTTATAGAGAAATGCCGCCGCCTTTTTCTCGGAAAAATGACGGTACAACAGCTTCACAATCTGATTATAGTTCACACCCACAGAACGGAATTGGCTGTGAAAAGAAGTAAGTCGCATATAAAAATCAACCGTTCCTTTGTCAATTTTGACCGATTTCATTTCCTTACTGAACAGCAGGGAAATGATAAACTTTGCTTTATTGGACATTCCCGATGCTTCAAAAAGCGATAAAAGTTTGGCATTTTCTTCGTCTGTAAGACGGAAAACGTGGCGGTGGATGCTTGGGTCGGTCTTAGGTATCCGTCCGCCCTTATTCTGTTTTTTGTTACTGTTGTCGTTCATCACTAATCCATTTTTAATCTACACAAAACCTCGACTTCGGAGAGTGTTTTTTAGCTCCCGGCAGGGCAAGTTGTTTTAGGCACTAACTCGGTTTCGAGTGCCTTAAAACACAACTTGCCGTGTTCTGTTGAACACAAAAATCCGCCCTGCGGGACGGATTGGATTTAACAGGGAAAAACGGCTCGATGCCGTGGCTGTTAAACTCCATTTTGTCCATTCGATTTTGCATAAATCCGTTAATAAAAATCATTATACAAAGTAAAGACCTGTTTTTGAAAGCATTGTACTGTGATACAGTGCCAAACACTACCTCTGAAAGCCAAATACTGTCATAGCTATACAATCGAATAAAATTGATTGGTTCTTTGTGACTGAATGTTGGCAGGAAGTCAAACAGTCCGTGCTTCAGGAATAGCAGACGGCACACATTCAAGAAAGTAGACTATCCTGCCTGCCTGATTGCTGGAATGCAAGACTACGAGAAAGCAAGAACGCTTGTTATCTGGATATCCAGCCCGTTTGAATGATCGGTTGATTGACGGAATGAAACAATGATGGCAAGCCTACCTGATAAGATGCCGGGATGATTGCACGACTGCTGTACTGCAAGGAAGCAGGTCATCAGTCATGAATGCAGGCAACCCTGATAGCTATCCTGAATGAAAGCGGGAACTCAGAACGTCTTGCCGGACTCCCTGCAAGACGGAAAACAAGAATTTAAAATTTTAAAATATGGACACAAAAAAGAAACCTCTGTTTATTGCCTTTTCTTCTCAAAAAGGCGGTGTTGGCAAAAGGACATTTACCACGCTTGTTGCAAGTATGATGCACTATCGTTTAGGCTACAACGTAGCCGTATTTGATGCGGATTTTCCGCAACACAGTTTAATGAAAATGAAAGCCCGTGATTTGGCAATGGTTATGGAAAATGAGGCGTTGAAAAAACTAGCGTATAAGCAATTTACCACTATCAACAAGAAAGCCTATCCGATAACACAGCATAAAGCAGATAGCGTATTGGATGCCGCACACGAATTTGTAGCAGCTTCTGCTGTTCCGGTTGATATGGTATTTTTTGACCTGCCCGGAACTGTGAACACGCCTGGCATTCTGAAAGCATTGGCAGGAATGCACCACATTTTTACGCCCATTACCGCAGACCGTTTAGTAATGGAAAGTACACTCATTTTTACACAGCTTTTACAGGACGTGATCATGAAAAAAGGCGAAACGTCCATACAAACCATTAATCTGTTTTGGAACCAGGTGGATGGCAGGGAAAGCACCCCATTATATGACGTGTATAATCAGCTTATAGCGCAATTGGGGTTAAGCCTGATGCAAAGCCAAGTGAAGAACAGCACCCGCTTTCGTAAAGAAAGCGAAGCGGACAGCAAAATGGTTTTTCGTTCTACTGTAATGCCTCCTGATGAACGGCTGATGAAAGCCTGCCAATTGGATTTGTTTATCAATGAGTTTTTAAAAATCATTCAATTATAGCCTTATGGAGAAAGATAATAAAAGGAAAGTCACGCCGGACATTAACGAAGAATTGATGATGAACCTGATGGTGGACGGTGTAAAAAAGGACGGTTTGCAACTTCCTCCCGAACCATCTGAAGAGCCGAAAAAGGAAATTGTAAAAGAAGAAGCAAAACAGGAAGAATTGCTTCAAAGTAAGCCAGTACAAAGGGAACGAAACCGTATCAAAAAAAATCTTGACGGCAGTTACGGTGAAAATTTTTTGAGAAACCACTCAATGACAAAACGAGGGGATAAAAGCATTTATATCAGGCAGGAATACCACGAAAGGCTATCTCGGATTGTACAGGTCATTGGAAAGGACGAGATACCGCTCTATGCCTACCTCGACAATATATTGGAACATCATTTTGAAATGTTTGAAAAAGCAATCATAGATGATTTCAACGAAAAGTTTAAACCCATTTTTTAAAGCATTTGATTATGGAAATAGTAATTATTATATGCCTGCTGATAGTCATTGTACTGCTGTTACAGGATAAGATTGTCATTCATAAAAAGTCGCAAAAAAAGCCGATGCAGGAAAAAGTCAATCCGAACCTGCCCGATATTATGGGTCAGCCGAAGCCATCAAGAAGCCTTTCAGTGCCAAACACTGCCAATGAAAGTCAAATAGCTGAACAGGAGATAAACCCTGATAATTTAGACATAGAATACGACGAAAATGAAAACGTTGGCATTCAAATTCCGCAGGAAGAGCTGGACGAAGTTTTCAGAAATATGCCTGACTTGGAAGATGAGGAAGAAGAATGGAATAGGTACGGAATATCCGGTGGCGATAACGGTTTTGCCCAAGGGGTTACCTACGACGAACTAAGCTCCGTAGGAGCATTGCTTCAAAAAGAAAATTTGGAACAATCTCAAAAGGAAACAGCGGTAGCTTTAGTTCAAAGATTACAAGGAACTGAATTATTCAGCCTGCTGGAAAATTCCATAGATGGTGCATCCAGAAAAATTGCCGAGCTTTTGGATAGCACACTTTCAACTGAAAACGACGACGGTTCTTCCATCTTGCGGAAAAGTGATTTGAGTGATTTTGATATTGGGGAGTTTGTGTGAACAAACTCCCTTTTTTATAATATTTAAAATTAATATAAATATTATCTAGATTTTTTAAAGGCAAATTTTATATTTTTTTCGTAATTAATTGGTATTATTAAGAGATTGTCTCTCTTATTGCTTTAAAATTATCCAATGCACTCTGTAGATCTTCTATTATACCATCGACTAATAAATCAGGCTCTGGTAAATTTTCAAAGTCAACCAATCCATCATCTTTAAGCCAGAAAATGTCAAAGTTTGTTTTGTCTCTTGCAATAAGTTGATCATAAGTATATTTCCGCCATCTACCATCAAGGTTTTTCTCATTCCAAGTCTCTTTACGTTTTGTTATATTTCCCTGATTGTAACACTCAACAAAATCTAATAAATGTTTAAATGCGATTGGATTTTTTTTGGGAGTATGGTGTATATTAGTTCTATAATCATAAATCCAAACTTCCTTAGTTTGAACTTTTCGTTTCTTTTTTTGTTTTTGAAAGAATAATACATTTGCTTTCACACCTTGAGCATAAAAAATCCCAGTTGGTAAACGTAAAATTGTATGTAAATGAAGTTCTTCTAACAGTTTTTTTCTAATAATCTCACCAGCTCCCCCTTCAAATAAAACATTATCTGGTAAGACAACAGCTGCTCTACCATTTTCTTCTAGCATAGTCACAATATGCTGTAAAAAAGCAAGTTGTTTATTACTAGTTGTTACCCAAAAATCTTTTCGTAAAAAATAACCATCTTTTTCAGCTAATTTTTCATCAGTAGTTGGGATGTCGCTACTACTTTTTCCAAAAGGAGGATTAGCTAATACAATATCTACTTTCTGCTTCAGCTGAACTCTTAGACTGTCTGTTACATGAATATCCGGAGTTTTTTTTAAATCACCAATTCCATGTAAGTAAAGGTTCATCAAACACAATCTCGCTGTAGATCTTTCTATTTCCCAACCGTGAAAAGTATCGAACTTTAAGAAACTATCTTCTTCAATAGTTAATTTTTTTCTCTCCATATATTCAAGTGCTCCTAAAAAGAACCCACCGGTTCCACAAGAAGGATCTGCAATGGTCTCTTTTACATCTGGTCTTATACATTCTACCATTGCTTGTATTACTGGTCTTGGGGTAAAATATTGACCTGCTCCACTACTTTCCGCATTTTTTTGTAAGAGTGATTCATATATTTCTCCTTTTATATCAGTTCCAGTTGATGTCCAATTTTCCTCATTTATAAGATTAATCAATTTGCTGAGTTTGACGGAATCATGTATTTTATTTTGACTTCCTAAAAATATATTTTGCAACATTCCTCCAGATTCGGCTAATGTTTTTAAGATATGTTCGTACTGTTCAAGTAAATCTCCACCCTTATTTTCTATCAACTTACTCCAGTCACAAATTTGTGGTAGATTATATTTATTAGAATTTTCATCAGCCATCTTTAGAAAAAGTAAATAAGTCAATTGTTCTAAATAGTCATTATATCCCAATCCGTCATCTCTAAGAGTATCACAGAAAGACCATATTTTTTGGACCAAAATGTTATGTTTCATTGTTAATTAATAAATTATGCTGCTACTTTTTGATTGAAGCGAACAATTAATGATTGATAAAATATATCTATCCCACAAATTGATAAAAATTCAAATAAAGGGGCTTTTATAAAATTAGTATTTAAAAACTTTTTTCCTCGTAAATCAATAGACCACCTACTAAGCTGATCTATAACTTCTTGTTCAGTATTTATATTAATCCCAGAATAAATCAAGCCATCTACAAATTCTTCAAGCCATTCTTCAAAATTTGCTTCGAGATAATCTTCTTTATATCTCTTCTTTATTCCAAAAACACTTGCCCAATTGGTAGTTATAGAGTTTTGGGGTAAAAAACTAATATCCCAGCTTCCTGCAGGAGTATTTGGATTGGTTTGAGGTATGATACAGTTATCAAAATTTATAGTCACAGCACATGTATTTGAATAAGGATATACAAATGTTCTTCTAGTCATGTCATTATTGTGTAGAACATCGTTTTCTCCCTTATTTTTACTGTTACAGGTATGACACATAGGAGCAAGGTTCTTCATGTGAATGGCTACGATTGGATAATGTTTTTTGGCAGCTAGATGATCATAATCCTCTTGGAAGGATTTATGCATTTTTTCTACTCCGCAAAAGGGGCATACCTTATGTGGCATATTGTCATAAATAGCAGTATAATGGTTTTTAATTCCAAAACTTTTAAGAGTGACTTTAAATAGGTGATTGACAAGAATATTAAATGATCTATTACCTAAAATCTCAATTATTCTATCTGACATAGTATCTGACACTGTAATTGTATCATCCTTAAAAAATTTTTCTATATCTTGAGATTTAGTTACCATAGAATTAAATTCATTTTTTGCTTGTTCATCAAGAACTTTAAAAGAGGAAAAAAATGAAATCAATTTTTTTTTCAATACAGGTGAGTTGTTTATTATCTCAATAAAGTCTTGCCCACAATATGTTGTCAACCGAAATCTTGAGTTTGGTTGGGATGTTTGAATATTTGAAAGAAAATCAACAAAAAAATCATTCAATTTCTCCAAATTATGATTTTGAGGATATTGATAAGTGAACAGCATCTAACTATTTTTTTTTAACATTTCTAGACGTCTATATATTGTCATAAGTTTTGATGATTCTCCTATTTGCTCCATACCTTTTTCAATATCTGGTATACTATCACTTTTTAATAAGTCATCAATAAAATCACTTCCTTCTTTAGATATAGTTTCATCCATAGAAAATACCATTTTTAAAATGTTTGTAAAAGAGGAACCGAACGTCTCAACTATAGGCGGTTTTATATTTATAGCATTTTTAGATATTCTTTCAAATATGTAAACATTATCCCTTTGAACATCTGAAACAATGAAGGGAGAGTGTGAAGTTATATATAAATCTTGATTTCGCTCTTTAGTTATTTCTTTCAAATTGCTAATGAATAAACGTCTCCAAATAGGATTGAAATGAGTTTCTGGCTCATCTAGTAAAAAAATTGAATTATCATCGTTAGTCATTAGCAATGTGCCGAAAATATTTATAAATTGATGTTCTCCATCGCTCAAACTTAAATAGTCGACTATTTCACCATTTGTTAACTTAAGCTTAAGTTCAGAATAATTAAGGACTTTGTCTTTATCTGGAACTTCTGGCATTTTTTTTACAAGACGCCTACTTTTTCTGTCTTTTTCTATATTTTCACGAGTTCTTTTATCAATTATAAGATTGTTTAATAATTCAAATTTGTAAAGAACAGTGTAAAAATTAAACGCCGTTTTAAAATAATGTTTTAAAGCATCTTTAGTAGCCTTATTTACGAAAAAATCTAAAGTGTATTTTTCATGATTTTTATCATAACTAACATGAGTTGCACATCTAATTAATTCTTCTTTCCACTGTTTTAACTCAGGAGTTAAGACAACTCCAGTTTCACCTGAAACCGACTTTGCTTTAGGTGAGGCAGTTTGCTGGGTTTGAATAATTATTTGAAAACTTCTAATTGAATCTATTTTTAATTCACTCTTAAGTTGTTTTAAACCATCAAATTCTTCAAATATTAGATTACTGATAGCAATCCCTAAATTAGTGTTATAGTCCATGAAATAAAGTCTTGGATTATAATCGGGTACATTAAGTGCTTTAAATGCTCTATCTGCTGTATAAGAAGCGTATTCATCATAATAGCTCAAAAAGGGTGTACTTAATGTTTCATTTTCACCTGATGTATATCCTATAATCTTTTTAGGTAAATATATTTCTCTTTCAATATTGTCAATTTCAATGAGATTACCTTCATTATCTCTAATATCTACTATTAAATCACTGGATTTATAAGTAGGTTGGGAAACACAAACATAAATTCTTTTTTTATCTAATATTAAATAATAATCAATTTCAAATACGAAATCAGGATTTTCTTTTTTCGCTTTATTAATAGTTCTTAACTCCCTATCAAGATACAAAAATATTTCAGCAATCGTTTCCAGAAATTGAGATTTACCTGAACCATTTGTACCTACAAAACAATTTGCACTAATGAATTCATTTTCTGATTCTGTAAAAAATAATTCTACCCCCTGCATCAAAGGTCTATGTTTTATCTCTCCTATTTTTACACGAGTTATTTTCATTATTTTAATTTATAAAGTATTTCTTTAATATCATTACAAAAAAAAGAATTAACATCTTTACTATCAAGAAGTTTAAATAATTCTTGCTTAAGATTTTTCTCAGATAATTTTATTCTGTTTTTGATATCAATCATTGAGAATGTTTCATCAGAAAATTCGTCTTTAAGTAACTCAAGTAGAGTTTTTTTTATTTGAGGTACTTTTACAGTCTTTCTCTTTAGGAATTCGATTGAATTCAGATAATTTTCTTTTTCACTTTTAACTTTAATTAAAAGATCATTAGCTGAATCAATATTATCAAATTCAATCAATTCACCTCTGAAGGCTTTATGAAGGATTATATGTCTATACGTTTCAATTCGTTTTAAACATGAAAGTGCTGAGGCTAACAAATCATCTGCAAGAGAATAATTCTGATCCAATTCTGAAACTAATGACTTCTGTGTTTTAATATCAGGATAAGATATTTTTATAGATTTTAATTCATCTACCCTAATTCCTTTGACCGTTGTGCCTTTGGATAATTTAACAATTTCATTTTCTAGATATAGAAATAGATAGTATGTAAATTTATTATCAATTTTATTACTTGATAGCGGCCTAACTATTTTTAAGTCCTGATTTATTGCTACTTCAGACTTTGCTATGGCAATTTTTCCTGGATTGATTCGAGATATAAGAATCACATCATCAACTAAAGCTAAATTAGTAGAACTATCCTTTAAACCTTTTTCTGTTATTCTATCCAATGTCGTACTCAAATATGGTTCTTGAATATCTTTCACAGATGCCCAAAATATATTACCATTCCAGTAAGAAGGATCTTTTTTACTAGGAGTACCACCACCTATAAAATTGTAAATATCTCCTAATTCACCATCCTTCCAATTACCTTTAAATTTGTTTTTCAGATTACCATAAAAAGCGCTTTTGAGAAGAGATTGCTTGTAAATTGCTAAATGTCGGACAACTTTTAACAAAAGGTCCTCACTATTATCTAATGCACTATTTAGCTCCTCAATGCGTGAAACAATTTTGTATTGTTCTATTATGGGAGCAATAGGGATATTTATACTCCCAAATTTAGAACCAGATAATTCAAGGAAAGTAGTCCCACTTGCAAGATTTTCAGCAATATGCTTTATTGACTTTAGATAATAATAGATATAGTCGCTGTAGAGAGAATCTGTTATTACCAAGTTTTTAAATCCTTGATTAGTACATAAATCGTTTTTAGCAATAGCAACATATCCAATTGGGGCTCTCGAAGAAAAAATAATGCTTCCTTTAGGTATCAACCTAGCTGATGAAGCTGTAAGCCCCTCAATGGTTATATTTCTTGATCCATTAGAAATATATTTTTCTTTATAATTTGATAAATCTGAAGGTGTTATCCATGATATTTCCCCTCCCCAAAATTCTGGTTCTTCTGTGGATGGTGTACCTCCACTAACGATAATACCTAGTTCACTAAGTGTTGTCCACTCCCATTTTTCGGGTAATTTATGTAGATTTTTATTTGTTGTCATTCTATTTTTTCAATAAATGTCTTAGGAAACTACTTATTAATATTTTTCAGATTAAAAGAGTTGATTGATGATTATTTAAGATAATTAAATCTCCAAATCAATTCTAAGTCTTCCATCAAATCCCTTTTCTACAATCTCTTTAAGGGTTTGAAGTTTGATATTATTACCATAATCAGTTTCGATCTTAGAAATATAACTCCTTTTTTTACCCACTTTTTGAGCTAATTGTTCTTGTGTTAGTTGCCTTTGTTCCCTAGCTTCCTTTAACATTTCCCCAATATGTCTGCCGGTTATTTTCATCTTGAATTGATCTAAGATAGATTTTATTATGAATGCACAAATGTAATTTAAAAGTTGCACTGAGCCAACTGTAAATATAATAAAAAGTGTGTCTATTTATTAGTTCTTCCTCTTTGAATTTTCAAAAAAATATAGCCACTCACAGCCAAATCATTCCTTTGACTTCCACTTTACAGCAATGTTTTTTTTCCGTAAGACATTTGTCCCGAAAGCCCGCAAGGTGTGGGATAACAAAAACAAATTAATGTGTTTCAATTATGGAAAAACAGAGAAAAAAAGTTTTGCTGGCAACCCTAGCGATGTTGTCAGGAATTGGTGCATTTGCACAGGGAAACGGTTCGGCGGGTATCAACGAGGCTACCCAAATGGTAACAAGTTATTTTGACCCCGCAACCCAGTTAATCTACGCTATCGGTGCGGTGGTTGGGCTTATCGGAGGTGTTAAAGTATACAACAAGTTCAGTAGTGGAGATCCTGACACAAGCAAGACGGCAGCTTCGTGGTTCGGTGCTTGTATCTTCTTAATTGTAGCGGCTACCATTCTGCGTTCATTCTTCCTTTAATCCTTTGCCTTATGAATTACAATATCAACAAAGGCATCGGAAGAACAGTGGAATTTAAAGGACTGAAAGCACAGTACCTATTCATCTTCGCAGGTGGATTGCTCGGCACGCTCATCTTCGTTATGATTATGTATATGACAGGTGTAAATTCTTACATCTGTCTGTTCCTCGGAACCGGAGGTGCTTCACTTATCATCTGGGAGACTTTTTCACTGAACAGAAAATATGGCGAACACGGGTTGATGAAGATAGCAGCCAGGAAAAGGCATCCCCGCTACATCATCTGCCGCAAGCCTGTACACCGCTATTTAAAATTCACGCCTAAACAGAATACCGTATGAGAAATGTAGCAAAGACCACAACACTGGAAAATAAGTTTCCATTGTTGGCAGTAGAGAACAACTGCATTCTTTCCAAAGATGCTGACATTACCGCCTGCTTTGCGGTGCGTTTGCCGGAACTGTTCACGGTAGCTTCTGCGGAATATGAAGCCATCCACTCTGCCTGGCACAAGGCTATTAAAACCTTGCCCGATTTTACGGTCATTCACAAACAGGATTGGTACATCAAAGAAAGTTACGCTCCCAATTTGGCAATAGAAGACCAGAGCTTTTTGGCAAAGTCCTACCAGCGCCATTTCAATGAACGTCCTTTTCTGAACCACTATTGCTACCTGTTCTTAACGAAGACCTCCAAAGAGCGTATGCGGATGCAAAGCAACTTCAGTTCGCTTTGCAAAGGTTCGCTCATACCAAAGGAAATCAGGAACAAGGAAACAATACACCGCTTTATGGAAGCGGTAACGCAGTTTGAGCGTATCGTAAATGATAGTGGTTTCATAACTCTACAACGTTTGACCGAAGATGAAATCATCGGAACCGAAGACACGCAGGGTTTACTGGAGCAATACCTCACACTGTCAAGGGAAGCCGGGACACCAATGCAGGACATTGGATTGGGAACAGAAGAAGTACGCATCGGTAACAAAAGGTTGAGCCTGCACACCCTTTCAGACACGGACGACCTGCCCGGAACGGTATCGGCAGATACCCGTTTTGAAAAGCTCTCTACCGACCGTAGCGACTGTCGTTTGTCGTTCGCTGCGCCAGTTGGTTTGTTGTTAAGCTGTAACCACATCTACAATCAGTACATATTCCTGGATAACAGCGAAGACAACTTGCAAAAGTTTGAAAAGTCTGCAAGGAATATGCACTCGCTGGCTCGTTACAGTCGTGCCAACCAAATCAACAAGGAGTGGATAGAAAAATACCTGAACGAAGCGCATTCGTTCGGACTGTCATCTATCCGTGCGCACTTCAACATTATGGCGTGGTCGGAAGACCCTGCGGAACTGAAGCAGCTAAAGAATGATTGCGGTAGTGCATTGGCACTGATGGAGTGCAAACCACGCCACAACACTACGGACGTTGCCACTTTGTATTGGGCGGGAATGCCGGGCAATGCGGGAGATTTTCCGAGTGAGGAAAGTTTTTACACTTTTATCGAGCCTGCCCTCTGCTTCTTTACCGAAGAAACCAACTACCACAATTCGCCCTCGCCGTTCGGTATCAAGATGGCTGACCGCCTGACCGGAAAGCCTATCCATTTGGACATATCGGATTTGCCGATGAAGCGTGGTATCATCACGAACCGGAACAAGTTCATCCTTGGTCCGTCAGGTTCGGGTAAATCGTTCTTCACAAACCATATGGTAAGGCAGTATTATGAGCAGGGCGCACATGTACTGCTTGTAGATACAGGTAACTCGTATCAGGGCTTATGCGAACTCATCAAAGGAAAGACCAAAGGCGAAGACGGTGTTTACTTCACTTATACCGAAGATAACCCGATTGCCTTTAATCCATTTTACACCGATGATGGTGTCTTCGACATTGAAAAGCGTGAGAGTATCAAGACTTTGATACTCACGCTTTGGAAACGTGACGATGAACCGCCTACAAGGTCAGAGGAAGTTGCTCTTTCCAATGCGGTTTCAGGTTATATCGACCGTATAAAAAACGAGAGCATTTTCCCATCGTTCAATGGCTTTTACGAATATGTAAAAGGAGATTACCGTAAGGTACTCGAAGAAAAACAGGTTCGTGAAAAAGACTTTGATATTGCCAATTTCCTCAACGTTTTGGAGCCGTATTACAAAGGTGGCGAGTATGATTATCTGCTGAACTCGGACAAGCAGTTAGACCTGTTGTCCAAACGCTTTATCGTGTTTGAAATTGATGCGATTAAAGACCACAAAATCCTCTTTCCGATAGTTACCATCATCATTATGGAGGTATTCATCAACAAGATGCGAAGACTGAAAGGTATTCGCAAACTAATACTGATTGAGGAGGCTTGGAAAGCAATCGCTAAGGAAGGAATGGCGGAATACATAAAGTACCTCTTTAAAACGGTTAGAAAGTTTTTCGGGGAAGCCATCGTAGTAACACAGGAGGTCGATGATATTATCCAATCTCCGATTGTGAAAGAGAGTATCATCAATAATTCCGATTGTAAAATCCTGCTCGACCAGCGTAAGTATATGAACAAGTTTGATGATATACAAGCAATGCTGGGGCTTACGGATAAAGAAAAAGCACAAGTACTTTCCATCAATATGAATAACGATGCCAGTCGCTTGTACAAGGAAGTTTGGATTGGATTGGGCGGAACACACTCGGCAGTGTACGCAACGGAAGTAAGCCTTGAGGAATATTTGGCTTACACGACAGAAGAAACCGAAAAAATGGAAGTGATGCAGCTCGCTTCCGAATTGGACGGTAATGTGGAACTCGCCATTAAGCATATCGCTATGCAAAGGCGTGACAACTTAAATCAATAGTAATTAACAATCAAAAATTTCAAGACAATGAAAAAAATATTTTTAATGATGCTTACGGCAATAATGTTTGCCGTAGCACCGTCCGCAAAAGCCCAATGGGTTGTAACTGACCCAGCAAATCTGGCTTCAGGTATTCTCAACTCTGCGAACGAAATCGTACAGACCTCATCCACTGTAAGCAATGTAGTAAAGAACTTCAAAGAGGTTGAAAAAGTGTACAAACAAGGCAAGGAATACTACGATAAACTGCAAGCTATCAATAACCTTGTGAAAGATGCTCGTAAGGTACAGCAAACAGTTTTATTAGTAGGCGATGTATCAGAAATGTATGTGACCAATTTCGGTAAGATGATGAACGATCCAAATTTCAAACCAAATGAATTAGTAGCTATTGGTAACGGGTATTCGGCACTACTGAATGAAAGTACTGAACTGTTAAAGGAATTGAAGCAGATCATCAGTGCATCAAGTCTTTCACTGAATGACAAGGAGCGTATGGATATTATTGACCGTGTGTACAAAGAAGTAAAAGAATACCACAGCCTTGTACGCTATTACACCAATAAGAACATATCGGTAAGCTACCTGAGAGCAAAGAAGAAAAACGATGCTAAAAGAGTGCTAGATCTGTACGGAACTTCTAACCAAAAATACTGGTAAATTATGGAATGGGATAATCTTCACGAACTTCTGCGTTCGCTTTACGATGATATGATGCCTCTTGCAGGCGATATGGCTGCGGTTGCGAAAGGTTTGGCAGGATTGGGAGCTTTGTTCTATGTAGCATTAAAGGTTTGGCAGGCTTTAAGCCGTGCCGAACCTATTGATGTGTTCCCCTTACTTCGCCCATTTGCATTAGGACTTTGCATTATGTTTTTCCCAACTATCGTGTTGGGAACCATTAATGCGGTATTAAGTCCTGTTGTAACCGGAACCCATCAAATACTCGAAGACCAGGTACTGGATCTGAACAAGCTACAACAGCAGAAAGACCAATTGGAATATGAAGCAATGGTTAGAAATCCCGAAACAGCCTATATGGTATCGGACGATGAGTTTGATAAAAAGCTGGAGGAACTGGGCTGGTCGCCATCGGATATTGGAACAATGGCCGGAATGTATATGGACAGGCAAGCCTACAAGATAGAAAAAGCCATCAAAGATTGGTTTCGTAACCTACTTGAAATACTATTCCAAGCTGCGGCTTTAGTCATTGATACTATCCGAACGTTCTTCCTGATTGTTTTAAGCATTCTCGGTCCAATTGCTTTTGCCATCTCCGTGTGGGACGGTTTTCAGTCAACACTCACACAATGGATTACCAGATATGTCAGTGTATATCTCTGGCTACCTGTTTCGGATCTGTTCAGTTCTATGTTGGCAAGAATACAATCTCTCATATTGGAAAGGGATATTGCTATGCTAGCAGACCCAACTTATATACCCGATACCAGCAATACGGTATACATCATTTTTATGATTATCGGCATTATCGGATACTTCACTATACCAACAGTAACAGGTTGGGTAATCCAAGCCGGAGGTGCTGGAAACTTTACCCGAAACGTAAACCAAGCGGCTATGAAAACTGGAAATATAGCAGGTGCTGGAGCAGGTTCGGCAGCAGGGAATATCGGTGGTAAACTAATGGGAAAATAAAATAATTAAATCAGTTAAAAATGGAATTTAAAACTTTAAGAAATATAGAAAACAGTTTTAGGCAGATACGTTTGTATGCCATAGTATTTGCAGTTCTCTGTATTGGTGTTGTAGGATATGCCGTATGGAAATCGTACAGTTTTGCTAATGAGCAACGCCAAAAAATCTACGTGCTGGATAACGGCAAATCCTTAATGCTTGCCTTGTCGCAAGATGCCAATATTAACCGACCTGTTGAAGCTCGGGAACACGTAAGGCGTTTTCATGAGCTGTTCTTTACGCTGGCTCCCGATAAGAATGCTATCGAGAGCAATATGAGCAGGGCTTTCAATCTTGCCGATAAATCAGCCTTTGATTACTACAAAGACCTTTCGGAAAAAGGTTATTACAGCCGTATCATTTCTGGTAATGTACAGCAACGTATAGAGGTAGATAGTGTGGTGTGCAGCTTTGACAATTATCCCTATGCGGTGCGTACCTACGCAAAGCAGTTCATCATCAGGTCAAGTAATGTAACACGTCGTAACCTGGTTACTTCCTGCTATCTAGTAAACTCCGTTCGTTCCGACAACAATCCCCAAGGGTTCAACATCGAAAAATTTGCGGTGATAGAGAACAAGGATATAGAGGTCATCGAACGCTAAAACAGGATATATGAAAAAATTCAGGGAAAATATGGACAGGTTTTTTGATAAGCTAGACGACCGTTGGAGGGCTTTACCATTGAGGAAGCAGCACCTATACACGTTGTACTTCTTTATTGGTTATCTGCTGCTGACCGTGGGAGTTGTTGCCAAAGTATGGTATGACACAAGCAAGTCAAAAAATGATATGCAGATAGAGCATATTGAAAACCCTGTCCTTAAAAAGAACGAAAGTCCTGCAAGGTTGCAAGACACATTATCAACAATTTTAAAAAATCAGATTTATGAAAGAAAATGAGAACAAAAAGTCGGTTGTTCGGGTGACGGAGGGGAATCCGAAAGAAACCGCTGATGTACTGCAAAACGGTACGGAGAATAAAATGGAAAAACTCAAGAAGCCTTTGATTTTTGGTTTGATGGGTATTGTTTTCTTGGGATGCATGTATTTAATTTTCAAACCGTCGGAAGACAAAAAGGAAATCGAAAACATCGGGCTGAACGATGCCGTTCCACAAGCTACCGGAGCAGGAATGCCTAGCGATAAAGGCAAGGCGTATGAACTTGAAATGCTGGAACGCAAAGAACAAGAGAAACGTAATGCTTTGGCAACGCTTTCAGATTATTGGAACACCGATGAAAAGAAAGAACCTGCCAGTGAATTTACCGAAGAAGATGAAAGCCCTGGTTACGGAGGTGGTAATAGAAGCTCCGGACGTTATGGAGGTAATTCGGGATTTAATAGTTACCGCAATATGCAAAGTACATTAGGTAATTTTTACCAAGATGACAATTCGGAAACAATGGAACTTCGCAAGCAATTGGACGAGTTGAAAGAACAACTAGCCGATAGAGATCTGCCAAAGCCTACAACCGTAGATGACCAGATTGCATTGATGGAAAAATCCTATCAGATGGCGGCAAAATATCTGCCGACCAGTACGAATACCAGCACCGCAGAACAACCTGTACCTGCAACAAATAGTACCACTTCAGTGGCTTCGGGTGCGAATAAAAAAGAGCATTTTGTATCATTTACTGCGGCAAGGAAAAATACCGTATCTGCTTTATATCGGGAGCCCACAGATAGTGAGTTTTTGGAAAATTGGAGCGAAACCCGAAACAGAGGATTTTATACCGCAGGTACTACTGAACAAGTAGTACACCCCAAAAACAGTATCAAAGCCTGTGTACACGACGCACAGACAGTGGTTGGCGAAACAGGTGTTCGGTTACGATTATTAGAACCTGCAAAAACAACAAGCCGTACTATACCGCAGGGAACGATTGTAACGGCTAATGCCAAGTTTCAGGGTGGACGTTTACAGCTTAAAATTACCTCGGTTGAATTGGAGGGCAATATCATTCCGGTTGATATAACCATCTATGATCTGGACGGACAGCAAGGACTGTATGTTCCTTATTCTCCTGAAATGAATGCTCTTACCGAAATGGCGGGTAATATGAGCCAACAATCAGGAACAAGCCTGATGCTTACCCAGAATGCAGGACAACAGGTGGCTGCCGATTTAAGCCGTGGCGTGGTGCAGGGAATTTCGGGCTATTTCGCCAAGAAAGTACGTACTCCAAAAGTTTCGCTAAAAGCAGGACATCAGGTCTTTCTTGTATCAAAACAATAATGTTAAACTCAAATATTAAAAAAATGAAAAATATTTTTAAAACCTTTTGGGTAGTTGCCCTGACCATTGGCTCTGCCGTAACCTCCTTTGCACAGGATAGTGTACCTGTAAAAACACCCCTTGAATTGGGTAGAATTGAGCCATATCGTATGGAAGTAACCTACGATAAAACCTCGCACCTGATTTTCCCGACTGCCATTCGTTATGTGGATTTGGGAAGCGAATACCTGATTGCCGGAAAAGCAGAAGACGCAGAAAACGTTTTGCGTGTAAAAGCATCGGTTAGGAATTTTGAAGCCGAAACCAACTTTTCCGTCATTACCAATGATGGTCGTTTTTACTCTTTCAATGTGTATTACAGTTCTTATCCCGAAGCGTTGAGTTATGATCTGCTGACTATGCAAAAAGCAGTAGATAAAGCCAACGGTAACGATGTACTGTTTGAAGAATTAGGAAACAATTCTCCGTCTTTGGCAGGTTTGTTATTGGAAACCATTTACAAGAAAGACAAGCGTATTGTAAAGCATATCGGGGCAAAGAGCTTCGGTATTCAGTTTATTCTGAAAGGTATCTATATACACAATGGCAAATACTATTTCCATACGGAAATACGAAACAAAAGTAACGTACCGTTTAACATTGATTTTATCAATTTCAAAGTAGTAGATAAAAAGGTAGCCAAACGTACCGTAGTACAAGAACGACCAATGATACCGCTTCGTACTTACAAGCCATTGGAGGACGGCATAAACGGGCAATCTTCCGAGCAAAATGTTTTTCTGTTAGACCAGTTTACCATTGCGGATGACAAGGTACTGCTGATCGAAATATTTGAGAAAAACGGAGGACGACACCAAACACTTCAGGTAGAAAATTCGGACTTAATCAAAGCCCGTGTAATCAATGATATGCACCTGAAATTTTAATAACCTTTTAAAGTAATTACAATGAAAAAATATATCTACACCGTGATGTTGCTCTTTATGGCCATCACGGTAACACAGGCACAAAGAATGTTACCCAAACAAAAAGGTTTGGAGATAAGTACAGGTATTTTATCTGATGATAAAATCGGTAACGATTATTACATCAGTCTGGGTATGACCGTGAACGGTAAAAACGGAAATTATCAGATATGGGCTTTGGAATACACACACCAATACCACGATTATAAATCGCTCCAAATACCGCAGGAAACTTATACAGCTGAAGGAGGTTACAGTTTCTTTTTATTAGGTGATGCCCGTAAGAATATCACGCTGAATGCTGGGATAACAGGTGTTGTTGGTTACGAAAACATCAACCGTGGCGAAACGATGCTGTATGATGGTGCAAAAATAATGAATGAGGATAATTTCATTTACGGTGCCGGTGGTCGGCTAACCTTTGAAACGTACCTCTCCGACAAATTTGTTTTGATTCTGCAAGGGCGTACAAAAGTGTTGTGGGGTACAGATTTGCGACAGTTCCGACCGTCCGCAGGTGTGGGATTAAGATTTAACTTTTAAAATGTGAAATTATGATAGCAATATTTAATAAATTCAGAATAGGATTACTGCCTATATATGTAATTATAGCGATCCTGACAGCTTCGGTCACTTTGGTATCTTGTAGCAAAGATGATGAAATCGAAATACAGAATGATTTTCCTTTTGAGGTCAATGTAATGCCAGTGCCTAAAGACGTTGCAAATGGGCAGACGGTAGAAATAAGGATAACAATACAACGAAGTGGTAACTACCAAAATACGCAATACTATCTCCGCTACTTCCAATTTGACGGACTAGGCTCTTTGAGGTATTACGATGAACCGCCTTATCTTCCGAATGATTTGTATCCTTTGGCATCGGAACAATTTCGTTTGTACTATACTTCAACTTCAGCGGTCTCACAATCCTTTGACATTTGGATTTCGGACAGTTTTGGTAACGAAAAGCAGGTGAGTTTTCAGTTTAACAGTAGTAATTAGATTTAGCATCTGTGTTCAGAGAAAACGGCTTATCGGGAGGTAAGCCGTTTTAAATTTACAGCGTATTTATATAGTTCTTACTTTAAGAGGTCGTCAATATTTTTTAAATTTATACTTAGTAAAATTAAATGTTATGGTTGCATCATTAGTAATAGGGATAATATTTTTGGTTGCAGGCTTGGGACTTCGTTACTGGATTAATAGAAGGAAGTTTTACAGGCGCAGCCCTATGGGAGCTGAGTCTTTTTCCTCTTATGAAAGTTCAGTTTTTATTAAATTTATTGAGAGGATAGGTAAATGGCTAGCCTATGCATTAATTATTTTTGGACTGTTGTCGTTGTGGGTTTATTCTCGTGAGAAAAAAGATAAAGAAAAAACAGAGCAATCAAATCAAAAATAATTTCTAATTATATTTTTAGGAGAATCGGATATCTAAAAGGTAATCCGATTTTTTGTTTTTTAAAAGAGATAATGATTGATAAAGGATTACAATTATAGAGAGTATGGTAATCAATTAAAACGACTTTAGTATATTTGCTTAGTAAAATATAGAAAATCTTAAAGTGTTTTTGCTTTAAGTCTTGGTACTGAAAACTGGTAATTTTTAAGACAACAAGACGATAAGGAAGAACGCTCACGCTATAGGCGTGGGCGCTCGCTTATTCGTTGTCGGGTATACCAGTGCCTCAGTATCGGTAAGTTGTAGTTGCCTACGCTTCTTTTTTGTGCAGGCAATCCATTAATTTGATACGAGAATAAATATGGAAACTGGTACATCACAACAAAAAATCACCTTCGCTTTTATCGATGGCAAAAGCCCAATTTTGGATCTGATTTACAACGAACTCATAGCTTCAGGAATTGAAGTGTTGTTTAAGTCGGAAAATATCGAAGATGGATTAAAAAACTTATCTAATTTAAAGGTACTTCCGAAAACTTGCATTATTGACCTTGATTTTTATGACAAGAATATACTGGAACAATTACAGAAATTGAGTTCAGAATATCCTTCGATTAAGCTAATTGCTCACAGTGATATTGATGACGATAAAGTATATAAGGTACTTTTAGATATTGGTTTTTTAAGTTGTTTACTTGTTGGTAGTGATGTCGATGATTTTAAAAGAGCCATTGACAGCATTGACAACGGCTAGGGTGTTTTATTTTACGGATACAAAATGGAGGAACAGAATGCTGCAGATTTTAAAACAAAATCATTATATAATGGCTAAACACATTAATTTATTATCTCTGTAAAAGTAAGTTTAACAAAAGATTCAATAGTAGTCTCATCTGAAATCCAAACTTCGGAGTTAATATTAAACCTTATATTCTGATCCTCTATATTTACCGAAATCCCATCTTTTCCACTATTGAGATTACCTTTTTTTATTTCGACTTCATTATAGTCAGGATAAATGTTGTTTATTCGATATCCAATATTACTTATAACCTTAGCGTTCTGTTTTAAGTATTCAATATCGGGAGCAGTCCCATCAAGAGGTACTACGACTAAAGCATAGTTATCTTTTTCCTCTGTGGCTTTTTTTGCTTGCAAAGGTGTCATGGCCGCATATTCTTTTCCTGTGGCTTTTAGTTCTACTAACCAATTATTGATTTTGAAACCTTCACGTTGTCTATTTTCATTCACAAAGTCAGATGATTCCGCCATAAGTATATAATCACTACCAAAAGGTCTTCGGTCTATATTTACTGGAATACCTTTTGCCCGTAAATCATCTATATATTCTCGGAAAAGTATTTCGATTAATTTACCTATAGACTGGTTTCTGCCAATGAGTTTTCTTTCATTCAACCTTCTTTCATATTCTTTCTTTATTCCAGGATCACTAAAAATCTCTTGAACCAATTCAGGATCCGCATCACTTGTAATCATATTGGTTATGGCCTTATCCCAACTTAATCGAAGTTCATCTGAAGGAAGGGTATTTCGTATTAAATCAGATACTCCGACACCCAATTTGTTTAAAAAGTTTTGCTGCCTAGAACCACGTATAGTTTTTATTAATCCGTCATCAAGTTTTAAGAGTTCGGAGAGATTTTTTGAAGAAGGTGTTTCACTAACGAATTTTGCTTCATTGCCTTCACTTTGAGTCTTTACATTAATCCAGTTTAGGCCTCGGGCTCTGTAAACCCAAAGGCTTTTTCTTAAATAGATAGGTTTCTCTATACCTTCTATTAGAATTTCCTGATTATCATCATCAAAAAAAGCATCTTTATCCACGGCTTCTGTTAGCATAAATTTAAGTCGTTCCAGACTTGACTTCTGTGTAGTGTTACGAGCATATATGTATCCATCAGAGGTAGTTAGGTAAGCAAAATCTGAAAAGGAAACTTCAAACTTGTATTTAAGTTGACCGTCTGAGTCTCTCAATAAATTTAGATCATTTTCATGGATTAAAAGATGTTCTAACAACTTAACTGTTGCATTCTCAGTCTTTATTACTATTGGAGATAAATGTAGATAGCCGTTATTATTTAGATAAGTATAATGCTCTTTTTCTAAAAAATTATTGTATATATCATTAAGACAGTCTTTGTCCCTTACAAGGTTGGCATACAACGGAAACTCGAGCTCAAAGTAAGCTTTTGGTGTCAACAAAAGATGCTCTGTCTTTGGAAAATGTTCATATTCAAAACTTTCATCATTTTTTATTCCTTTCAAGACTTTCAGGTCTTTGATAATATCTTTATGTCCTTTTACGATAAGCCATCTCAGAAATCTTGCATTAGCTTCTTGATTTTTTACATTTGCTAATTCTGTTTCCACTAAATCATTTAATCGTGATTTCAGTTCAGATACTGCATTCTGCACTAAAAACCTTTCCACACCACTAATATTAAATTCAGTGATTTGTCTTGAAAAGAGATGCTCACCAAAATTCAATTCAATTAAATCAGATATTTCAACAAGCTCATCATCTTTTGAAATATCCCAACTCATACCTTCCGCTTTTCTAAAAAGATTCTTTTGATTGAGTGATATCTTGTCTCCCAATGGAAACGATCCTCTAATTTTAATAATTAAAGAATAAAAACTGTTTAACCATACGTGACCATCAATGTTTAATGAATCGTCTAGCTCGGAAAGATCCTTTTTTTCTTCAATTTTTTCAATCAGTTCATTAATTCCCAAAACAAAATCAAGATGATAAATATTCTCTACACCTTTCTTGATAGTTGTAATTTTTTCAGCTATTCTGATCCAATCAGAAAGTTCAGTATGTAATGGAATACGAAAATCTTTAATCTCTGAAAGACGATTCCATAATTCTAAAATGTATTCCTTTTTATCAGAAAATGGTATTTTCAGGTCATTTAAACTGCTATATTTTTCATCTGCGCCATTATAGAGTATTAATTCTTCAGAAGCTAAAATCTCTACAGCACTGTTCTTGACATCTGTGAACCATTCGTGATCCACCCATTTAAGATCCTTTGAGCGATCAAAATCAAACAATTCATAAAGACCTCTTATTTTTTTTCTTTTGAAGATATTAGCAAAGGATAGCATGCTTTCATTTAATACTTTATAAATGATTTCCTTGTTGAAAGAATCACTTCCATCTTCAGCTGTTTTTTTTAAGTATATACCATCTCTTTCAACACGCGGGTCGAAATTTGTTGAATTAATAATGAGTGGTATCCCTATTTCTTCAGTTCCAATTAATGGGAACGTATAGTATAATCTTGGATAATTGAGAGTTAGCGGGAAAATAAATTCTTTTTTTTCCTGTAATTGTGTAATGATACAGGCTTCAAATTTATCTTCTTTTTTAATATATGCCTTTAGACTAGCAGACTGTATACCATCAACGACTGTACTAATTTGCCATTCTGCAATACCTTCCTCCTTATGCGTGTCGAGTAAAACTTTTGAAAAAGTTTTTGTTGTCCCGTTTTCAATTACAGTAACAGATTCTATTTGTTCATTAAATAACTGTGTAATTGGAATGAGTTCATCAAGACATAAAAGACCTATTCTTGCAGTTTCCTTGCCTTTGGAATCTAATTCATAGCTGAATAATGTTTGAAATTCATCTGCGTTGAGATAGCTTTCTTCCTGAATCGAATCGTCAAACTGCTTATTAGATTCTATTTGCAGGTTATAGAAATGATCGTTATCTGTAGCATCACGATTTAATAGAAAACTAAAACAACCCTGATTTTCGGTAAGTTTTCCAGTGATATGAACCTTCTTTGAAAGAAGATAGGTAGTCATAAAACCTGTTCCAAACCTACCAGTCTTACCTTCTTTATTATTTTTGGATGATCCTTGTATTATTAGACTTAGGATATCGTCAAGTTCGAATGGATTTCCTGTATGAGAAAAAGAAATATTATTATCAGTTATCTCGATTTTGACCTTAATATTTTGATTTTCATCAATAGAGTCTTTTGCATTTTGGAGTAATTCCCAGAACCAGCGTTTTTCATACTCTTCTCTTTCTTCTTCTCGTGCTTGAATATCTCTATAGACACTATCCGCATGTCTAATTTCTGCTATTTCTTTACGTCTTTGTTGTACAAATTCTTTTTCAATCATTTTTAATATATGTTAATTTTGATCGGTTATCAAATTTAATAAAATAAAGCCTTGCTTTAACAGATATAAAAACGGTCATCAACCAAGTGGCGTTCTTTTGCTTCTCCTATGTTTGTATAATATAATCTAAGTGAGGAAAAGTGAGATAGATTTTGCTTTAAAGAGCTTAATAGTATTTTCAAGCGAAGAAACTGCCTCTTCTTCTTTTACCTCCTATGTTTGTATAATATAATCTAAGTGAGGAAGAGTGAGAGCAGATTTTGCTTTAAATAGCTTAATAGTATATTCAAGAAAAGAAACTGCCTCCTCTTCTTTTACCTTTTAGAATCTGAACAGAATGTAAGGAATTCACCCATAAACATTGGGTTGTATAGCCAGTATATCCATTCAGGAGAAAAGATGTAGAAAGGTTATCACTTACCTAAACCAGATAAGATGAAGGTATTATTAAAACAGACAGTAGGAATTGATGTCGCACAAAATGAATTAGTTGTATCGCTTGGTCGAATGGATCAACAGATAAGCATAGAAGTTTATGCCTATAAAGTATTTCCCAACACACAAAAAGGATTTTCCAGTCTTGTATCATGGGTAAATAAGCAAACATTAACTAATGTAGAGGTACGGTATGTGATGGAAGCTACCGGAGTTTACCATGAATCCTTAGCTTATTACCTTTGCACTAATCAAAAACAAGTTAGTATCGTTTTACCAAACAAAATCAGTAATTATGTAAGGACACTTGACATAAAAACTATTACCGACAAGAGTGCTTCACAAGCCATTGCAAGATTTGGCTTGGAAAGGCAATTAGAAGTATGGCAACCTCCATTAAAAATATTCAATGATTTGAGACAGCTTTGTCGAGAACGAGAACAACTGGTACAGGAACGGACTATGTTAAAAAATCAGCTACATGCTGAGCGTACTTCTGCAACATCTAGCGAAAAATCAATAAAACGTACCGAGAAAAGAATTGCCATGATTGATAAGCAGGAAAAGGAAATAATGGAGGAAATTGCTGCACTTATCAAAGGAGATGAAGCTATAGCTAAAAAGATGAAAGTAATAACTTCTATACCAGGAATAGGAAATCTGACTGCTGTCACCATTATCGCTGAAACCAACGGATTTGAATTAATAAAAAATAAAAGACAGTTGGTAAGCTATGCTGGATTGGATGTAAGGGAAAAAACATCTGGAACTTCTGTGAAATCTAAACCCCGAATATCCAAGCGGGGTAATCGGAATTTAAGGAAAGTAATGCACTTCCCCGCATTGGCTGCAATCAGAACCGATGAAAACTTCAAATGTATTTTCTTAAGATTGGCTTCAAGGCATGGCATTAAAATGAAAGCAATTGTTGCCATTCAAAGAAAGCTTCTGGAGCTAACGTATATCCTATGGAAATCAAATACGTCTTATTGCCCAAATTATCACAATCAGAGTACTACAACAGAAACAATAACCATGTAATAAAATGAAAAAAGGGTAGCTGTTTTATATGCTACCCAATAATAAATATGCAAAACAAGATGAATTCTCAGTAAGAAATTCATCCGCAGTGTTATGCTTTCTCACGAACAATTCTGTTAACCTTCATTATTATTTTGCAAGTTTTAGAATGCGATACGCACCTTTTGCCACAATTAGGAATACAAGCGCTCCAATAATAAGATCGGGATAACTTGAATTGAGCCAATTAACTAAAAGACCAGCAACAATAACTCCCGAATTGATAATGACATCATTTGATGTGAATATCATCGAAGCCTGCATATGCGCTTCTTTACTTTTGTTCTTTTGTAAGAGATAAAGGCAAAATACGTTTGCAATCAATGCTAAAACTGAAACGACAATCATTGTTTTGAAATCGGGCATAGCTTCAATTCCCATAAAACGTCTGATCACTTCAACGAAACCTACAATAGCAAGTAAGACTTGGAAGTATCCTGCAAATCTGGCGATGTTGTTTTTTAGGGCGATTGTTCCACCAACAGCGATTAATGCCAATGCGTAAACGACACTGTCTGCAAGCATATCCAAGCTATCGGCTATCAATCCCATTGAACCTGAAAAAATACCGAACAACATTTCCAGTCCAAAAAACAGGAAATTGATAATCAACACGATCCAAAGTAATTTCCGTTGCTTGTTGCTTGTATCTGTTTCAACAACAAAATTGCTTTTTTCAGTTGAAACCAATGTCGTATTTAGGTTCAGTGTTCCCAAAGCCAAAAAAATTGGCTCTGGGTTTCCATTGTGATAAACGTCCAATTTTCTATTGGCTATATCAAATTCCAATCCTTTTACCGTATCAAAGTCTTGCAGTTTCATACGGATTAATTGCTCCTCGCTTGGGCAATCCATTTTAGTTATATTGAATATGGTTTTTTCCATTTGTTTTAAAGCTTGAATTTTATTCCTCCGTTAATCACAAATCCGTCCAAAGGTGCATAAATGTCTTTAAAAACCGGATTGGTTATTGTTCCTGTATAAATGCTACCAAAGCGTGTTTGTCGGGTGTCAAGGAAGTTTTCAAAGTTGATGTACAGAGAAAATCTTTCCCAAATCTTTTCAGCCATAAACCCGGTAATAAAGTAACCTTTGCCCGTAGTTCCATTATTCAGTTTTTGAGGACTGAAATAATAGGCTTCCAGACCAACTTTCCATTTGTCTTCTATTTCATACATCAGGATGGAATTAATGCGGTGCTTTGGCGTTAACGGGCTTTCTACAGTCATTCCATTTTGGTTTAATCGAGCATCTGTATAAGTGTATCCCAAAAATAATTTCAGGTCATCGTAACCAATTTTAATATTGGTTTCTGTTCCTTTAGTATGAATATAACCTGGGGAATTAACGAACTGATACAGATTTGCAGAGGGGTTTTCAAGTAACAAGGGATTATCCAGATAGGTGTAAAAGAACAATTGGTTTATGCTAAATGACCAATCTTCCCCAATGTAGGTGCGGTAATTGATGTCTGCATTTGCTCCATAACTTTTTTCCAATTTATTGATTTTGTTGTCAATAGGCATTACATTTTGATATTGTAGGCGTTCGCTTTCTTCTGTAAAAATGGTTGGTGTTTTATACCCAAATCCACCTCCAATACGTGAAGTCAATCCGTTTGCAATCTTAAACAATGCAGATACTCTTGGCAAAAATACAGCTCCGTAATCTATCACGTAATCCGTTCTTAAACCCGCTTCTAATTGAAGCCAATCAGTAGCCTTAAAAGAATTTTGAACGAAAGCTCCGAATGTGTTTTGGCTGTAATCCCTCAACGGAAATGCAGTAATCTGCTTTTCTTTAAAATTGTCTGTCCAAATATTGACCCCTGCTACCCATTCCGATTTTTCTGTACTGTTGGTATAATTTGCTTCTGTAAAAGTTGCGGTTTGTGTTCCCTCAAACTGATAGTTGGGAATTGTTGTATTTCGGTTAAAATAACTCACGCTATTTTTAATTTGAAAAGAACTTTTTTCATCAATTAAGTGGTCGAAAACAAATTGTGTGGAATAGCGTTGTGTTTTATTTTTCTCGAAATATTGATGTGTGTTATCTCCTTTACCTTTGATGTAAAGCATATCACCTCCCAAACGGTTTTCGATAGTTGTATTGACACCGAAATTCATTTTTGTTTTATCATTGAAATAAACAAACAATTTAGGGTTCAGTACAAAACGTTCAAATTTTGGAATGGCAGAAAAACCAATTTTTGCAGGGTCGTAAGCTCCGTTTCTATTATGCGAAGCAAATATGGTTGTTCCGATTTTCTTATACTTCTGTCCGTAAAAACCGTTGATGTCTAAACCTCCACCTGATGTTCCGTTTAAATGAAAACGCAAATCCCTTTCTTCCGTTGGTGTCTTGGAAATCAGGTTTACCAAACCTGCTATTGCTCCACCACCATACAGCGTAGATGTAGAACCTTTGATAACTTCAACCTGCTTAAGTCAAGCGGTGGAATTTGCAACAAACCTAATCCGCTTGAAGCACCCGAAAAAATAGGAAAGCCGTCTTTCAAGATTTGCGTATATCTTCCGTCAAGTCCTTGAATACGGATACTTGCATTGGCACTTGTGGGCGAAGTGGTTTGTACGTGAATACCTGTACTTTCCGCCAAGAGCATACGAATATCCCCAGGTTTCATATTGCCTTTTTCGCCCAATTCTTCACTTCCGATAAATTCAATGCGGGTAGGAATATTTTGTATGCTCCTTGTACTTCTTGTAGAAGATATAACCACTTCCTCTAACTCCTCTGAACTTTCTTTGAGTAAGATTTCAATAACGCTGGTGTCCTTTAATGGAAATTCCAATGTATCAATACGTTCATTAAAGCCTACGTAACTAAAATGTATTTCCTGTACACCGTCAGGAACATTTACTATTATGATTTGACCATTTTCGTTGGATGTCGCTGCAAGCGAGGTTCCTTTTATAGATGCCGTCACACCAATCAAAGGATCTTTGTTTTCACTGTTTCTAATAACAGCATTTAAATTGTTTTGTGCAAATACACAGAGATTTAGTGTCATAAAAAATGACATAAAGAGTATTTTTTTCATTATATGAAAAATTATTAATGTTTGAAAAATAAGAATTGACGGTTTGTAGCACCGCAATTTGTTATTGTGCCGAAGACACTAAAAACATTAATTAATCTTAGGCGGTTGCCAAATGGAAGAGAAGAAGTCTGAAACAGCTGACGCAGTTATTACACCTAATTTCTTTTTAGGTTGTTGGACATAATTGGATGTTAAAGCATAAAAAGAAGTAATTACAAATCCAGTACAGGTATTGCATTTAGAAAAAGGCGAGCAACATTCCATACCGCAACCGTCGCTATCTTCTTCCTGACTATTTGTTGTTTGATGTATGACGTCAAAGCATTTATCTTCCATAAAGCCTGGCAAGATCGATAAGACCAAGACCATTAATGCTAATATGAATGATAAATTTTTCATTTGGCAAATGTATAAATTTATGCTCAATTTCACACAGTAATAAAGAATTAGAACATCAACTGTTATTTTTAAATAATATATAGCGAGAATTAGAGAAGAGATAGTATTAAATTTCTATCATTTTTAAAAAATATATTTGGTTTATAACACAGAATCTTTTCTTTGGTCGCAGATGTGGAAAGAAAAGAAGTTTCCAAAAACAACGAAAGGGATACTGAATATCCCTGCAAAACAGATCGCAACCTGTTTGATGAAATGTGAAGTGAGGACGGTGCGTAGCCTTACATTTTGGCAAAGTGGTTGTACCGCTTAAATGCAAAAAGACAGCCCCGACCATCGGGAGGGTGTGTCTTTTTGCCGCCCGATTTTAGCTATGGGGCGACTGGAATAGGTTGTGAACGAAAATCTTTCAGATTGATAAAAAAGCCTCTGTATTCGGTCAATCCATTACGAAATAGACCCCATAACAAAGAACTTCCCATTTGTGCGAGTGACGAATTGATATATAAATCCTGTTTTTCCAATGCTTCAGCTAAACTGCAACTTGGTGTATCGGACTGCTGTTCGGACTGCTTCAGCAAATCCCCAAATTCATCTGTAACCATTGGCAGATTAGCTACTGTTTCGTACTTATCGGAATTAGGCTGTTTTATCTCTCCAATGGTTGACAACAATACTTGTCCTGTATATTGGCTGTTTCCATAATCCAACCAATATTTTGGCTTATGATGGTAATATTTGCCGTTGTCCAATGCTTTCAATATTTCAGCAATACCAAATCTTGCTTTTACACTATCTACACAGGTAATAAAAATCGTAGCCTGTGCATTTTCGGGAGTTTTACCCAAACTATCTTTTTCAAACTTCTGCGTTTCGGCTTTCCAGTTTGTACCCGAAAAGCGGTTTGCTCGATTAATAAGAGCAATGGATTTATACAGTCCTACCTCACATTCAGCGAAACGCTGTCTGCCTAAATTTGCTTCGGTAATAACATCATCATCCCAAAGACGAACGGACAATCCTGCGTGTCCTAACGCAATTAAACTGTGGTTCATTTCCATTAAGGCGGTCAAAACCTTTGAGCCTGTGCCACCTGCACCGATAAGGTTTATGGATATGGGATTGGTAGCGTTTATCAGACTATTATCCGTAAAATGGACTGTTGTTTTTTCGTTGTTCATCGCAATATGTCTTTTAAGGTTAGATTATTTTTTTTCAATACTTCCATTGGAAAGGCTTCGCCTGTGGCAATTAAATTTTCCCAAAGGCTTACACAATTTCCATTTATCGGGTTATGACCGTGCATTAAATGACTAAAATAGCTGTTAAAGAAAAAACCTTCCCATTTGTTTATAAATTCTTCCAATGAAGCGGTTTTCTTTATGCGTACATCAACTGTACCCATACATACATTACCGTCCTCATACACGTTAAAAAAGGGAGCATTGTACAGTTTTGTTTTTATTGTAGGTCTTCTGCTATTCGGTAAGGCGAAAACAGCTAAACCGTTTCGGTTCGCTACCCACAGCATAGGCGGTACATTAGCTTTGCCTTTAGGTATGCCCAAACTTTCCACAAAATATAGTTCCCTTTGTGTGGCTTTAGTAAACCAAACCACTTTGTTTCCATTAGGCTCAAAGTATAAAACCTGATTGCTCAATACTCCCTGCGGTTTCAATAGCGGTTCTTTTTGCTCTTTGGCGGTCTTCAAAGCCTTAGCCAGTTGGTTCGCTTCTTTTACGGTCAAAGGGTGAGCATTAATGGGCGTACCGTTTTTATCCATATCAAAATGCTCTACATAAGTATCGTTACCCTTTCCAGTAGTCTGATAAAATACCAATGCTGATTTTGGGTAGTATAGCGTTCCGAAATCCTGTGTTATATCGTTCATAGCTTTGTTTTAAAAATTATTCAAAATGTAGGTCAATTCGTTTATCATCGGTAACAAACGGTTTTCAAACTCCAAAGTGTTGGCGGTGATGTCGCTTCCGTCAAACCGTTTGATAATAATGGGTTCTTCCATCTGTCCGTATTCCTGCAATTGGTTATTTACGGATTCTACTATATTATCCATTAGCCAACCTGTACCATCTGCACAGAAGGAAACATACTTCTCCATTGAAATGATATTTTCCATGTCTTCTTCGTTGGCTTCGCCATTGGGCCGGGCGTTGTGGAAGATGGTTGCATTGGGGTACTGCTCATAAATGGCATAGGCTTCCTGTGCTACTTTATAGCAATCAGCATCAATCTTATCTTTCGATTTAAAACGGTTTAAACGTTCGTTAAAGAGCCTTAAATTAGCTTCGTTGTATATCTTCTGTTCCATACGGTCACCAATCCATTCCGCTTGTGCAAATTCACTAAGATAGGTTTCTGTTTCTTCTTCGTAATCGTCCTCCGTTACCCAATCTTTGTGCATTTCATACATCCAGTACAGGTAACTGCTTTGTTGTCTGTAATATGGTATATCAGCAATATGGTACAGATAACTACAAACCGACAAAAGCAGTTGAGCCGTATGTTTCCGTTTCGGGTCTTTCAACCAACGAAATAAGGGTATTACAGGAATGTAATACAGGGTTGCACCAGTATTATATCTTTCCTCACTTGTAAAAAACACTTTCCTGCTATCCTGTATCAGTCTGATTTCTTCCCAATCCGTTATTTTAAGTTTTAGCTGTTCTTCGGTGTCTTTTAAAGCCAATGCGATATTGTACGGATACCCTAAAGACTGCGTTGGTTTCGGAATGATACCGTAATGCTCTGCCAATTGAGAAAGGGAACTATAAAAATCCCTTTCCATATTAGCATTATCCCTGCAAGCCTGTACGGTTTCTGTTTCGTTCAGTCTTGGGAGAAACGAAGTCCTTAAAAAACCATTGGCAACATGGCTACTGGTACGGACTGCTGTTTGTCCTTTTGGATTTCGTTTGCGTCTTTCGGTCGTTGCATCCAGTTTGCGAACTCGCTCAACTGACGGTGCAATTGCTTTTGCTTGGGTTCTTGGGGCATTTGGAATGTTCCCGATACGGTATGTCGTTGCATAAGTCATTGTTTTACTGTTTTAGTTTAACCTTTTGTTCCCATTGCACTTTCAAAACGGTACTGTACGGTATCGTCCTTGATTTGTGGTGCTGATACTTTTGCGGTAGTCAGAATGGGGTATGTATTGGAATAAAAATTCATTACTGCCTGTACACTCCATTGCGGTTCGGGGTCGTTGAGTTTGATTTCCTGCCCCTTATCATTCAATATAAAAACTCGTTGTAATTGCGTTGCTAATAACATAACATTTGATTTTAGGGTTAACACTTCTATTCTTTTTCTCCTGCTTCATCAATGGGGTAATCGTCTGTAACTTCTGCCGATTGTATCGGTTCGGGTGTTGCTTCTTCTGTTGCACCGAAAAGGCTCGGTGTGGCAAACTTGTCCGATAGTGAAGTTTTGCGTTTGCGGATGGCTTCTGCATAGTCGGGAAAATCGGCAGGGTTCGGCACTTTCATCCACGCTTCACGGAATTTGCCCTCTTTTTCTAGTTCGTCAGCCTTTGTCATTACTTCTTTATACTTCTTGTCCCTGGCTTCCTTTTCTTTCTTCTCCTTATCGGCTCTTTCCTTTTCCATTGCCGATTGTTTTTTGACTTCTTCCATTTGCTTTAAGAACTTTTCCATGTCCACCATCAAACCCGAAACGGTTTGTACTGGTGCGGTTATCTGCTCAAAAAATCCCTCGTCAAATTCCTGTGCAGTAGCGTTGAATGTAAGGGGCGGAATAAGGTTTTTGGCATTATCTCCGCATTGTTCGTTATTGAGCATAACCGATACGATTAACTTGGTTTCTGTTCCCTTTGAAATGTTCAGTTGCAATACTCCTGTAAAGTCCAACTGCTGTATCTGATTGAAAAAATTTATGTTCATCGTTCTAATTTTTTTTGTTTGTCCTCTAATCGTTTTTTCTTAGCTGTCAGTTTATTGTACATATCTGTCCAATAAGCGTTCTGTCTTTTGTTGAACTCGGAGAAACTTTCGTCCTCGTGCCTGTAACCAGTGTACAGTTTGCTAATCTTTATGGCTTCATCAAGGTCAGTGACTTCGATAGAGCATCCGTTCAAATCCGTTACTTTCATAGCAATGATAGTTTACGTTCCAAAAGCGTTTCCAGTATTTCCCAATCGCTGTCATAGGTTTTCCCCTCAAAATGGTAAGTGTCTGTATCTTCATCAAAATCATACGCTTCTATGTCTTCATCGCTCAAACATACATCGTCCAGTATGCCGTTTTGATAGGTTGCCCTGCCATATATCCCGTTTCCCGTTTCCTCATAATCCTGTACAAAATCAACTTGGTATCGGTCTGCTATGCTCCGCAGTATCTCGGAGTTTGGCGACCATTTTGTTTCATACTGAAAATTTCCTTCATCGCCCTCATTCCAGTAGATATTGAAGAAATACCCACCGTTTGTACTGTCTGAAAAGTCGGGCAATTGCCCTTCTTCGGCTTGTTCTTCCTTTTCCTTTAGGGTTTGGAAAAGTTGTTGTATCTGTGTGATTGCTTCGGGTTTTCCCTCGAACACAACCGTATTACTGCACCAATTCGCCATAATATTTAGTTTTTAAGGCTACCACCGTTTGTAAGGCAGTAGCCTGTTTTTTAATCAATTGAGTTGAAAAACGTCTGCACCGACTTTCTGAAAAGAGGTACATAATTCAAATGCTTTCTGTGATTTGAGTTGAGCTGTACCGCCCATTACAATACTCTGTAATTTGGCTTCGTCGTCTTTGTAATTTCTTACGTTCTGATAGTAGCCTGTCACCGCATTGTATGCTCCGAACAATGTACCTTTGGTGGTGTCCATCTGTTGGGTATCGCTTACCATTGCATATGCAAAAGCATCTTCAACCACGTTTTTGAATACTGTGGAAACTTCATCTTCCGCACCTTTTTTTAGCAGTTCCAATGTTTCCTTATTTGGGCAAAGTGCCAGTTGGATTAGCTTTTTAACTTCTTGGTCTGAAACTTTTACTTTCGTCCACTCATTGAAAATCCCTTCTAATTGGTGACTGAACTGGTTAGCAATTCCCATAACTTTATGTGCGTTGTCCAAACGTTGTTTTGCTCCTGCGGTGTGCTTAATGCGTACAACATTGCTCATATTACGCAAAGAAGCATTTAAGGTATTTTGGCAAACGATACGGATAGGTGTAAAAGCGGCTGTAATACTACCGCTACCGTCATGCGAAGTCGTAAGGAAGATGTATTTTTCTGTCACATCATCGCCATTGCCCACACGGATATAACTCGGTAATTTGGCGGTAATAAAAATGCGTTCCCCATTACCCAAAGCTCCTGCGGTTTCGTATAAAATGCCGTCCGTACCGCCTACAATACTGTCAAAGAATGAAAAAGCATCCCTGTTTTGTACGATATGATAGTCTTTACCGACCACACCCAAAACTGCATTGTTATCGGTGCGTATGTTGGCGAAATAACTAGGTACTTCCAGTTCGCTATTTCCAATCTCGATACCGTTAGCAGTTTCTATAATGCCTGAGCTTTTTGTAAAGAGTGGAGATTTTACCACTTCATAATCTAACCCTGCGTGTCTGATTGCTTGTTCGCTTGTTGGGTAATCCTGTACGATTTGCCCCAAACCGTGCCACGCTTTTTCCTTTACACTAAAAAATGAGTAACGTCCTGTTCTGCTGTTGAAATTGATATTATGTGCCATGTTGTTGAAATTTTAAAAGTTTGAAAAATGAATATTTGATAGCTGTTAAAATGGTAGGTCATCTTCGGTTTGCTCCGCTTTAGCCTTGCCTTTGTTGTTATTGTCAGTAGCCTGCGCGGTTTCTGTTTTCCTGCTACCTCCGTGCAGTTTGATTTGCGAGGTATGAAAATTCAGTCCTGCTTTTGGCTCTCCGTCATTTCCTGTCCACGCTCTTGTACTTACCCTGCCTGTCAGTTCTACCAATGTGCCTTTTGTGAGTAGTCTGGCTACGTTGGGAGTTATCCAGTACGAGCAGTCGAAATAGGTTGTTTGTTCTATGCGTTCGCCCTGCTTGTTTTTGTAGCTGTCGTTTGTTGCTACTGAAAAGTTTACTACTTGTTTGTCCTGTGACGTTGTGCGTACTTCCGCATCTCTTGTCAGTCTTCCTGTGATGTTCATGATTTTAGATTTTTACGTTGTTAAATTCCTGTTTGATTTATTTTGATTTGATTTATTCGGCAATGAGAGGAGGTGCTTGTTTTCGTTTCACTTTTTCCATTACTAATGCTGATAATTTTCAATTCTGACATTTTTTTTATTCGTGTAAAGAGCCGGAGTATGCTTTGTATCGTTTCACGAGCATAAAAGGTTAGTGTTTAGCAACAGCAAGGTTTTGCAAAAAAATACTACCCTTGGGTGGAGATTATTTTGCAAACCCGGAGGGCATGACCTTGCTGTTGCGTTAAGAACACTGAAATACCTTTGCTCTTGAAATGGAACAAAAACAGCATACCGGTTCTTGGATAAAAAACTATGTGGAAGGCGGTGAAAATGGCATTGGGTAATGGCCTGATGTGGTTACAAAACATGTAGCCATCTAGACTGAATTTTAAATACTTTTTAATAATACGACTATGCAACCTAGTCTGTAGCTAAAATAATTGTGGTTGCATTTAGTCAAATACTGCCTCTAGGCGACAAACAGAACATTGTTAAACCTTCATCTTACAAACATTGATAATTTCAGATTCCATTAATGTTCTAAATGGATTTGATATGAAAGAAAATTTGCAGAAAACTAGAATGACAGCAGAGAAATTGAGAAAAATTATGAAAGGTGATAAAACTGAAATGTCAAACGAAGATGCCTCCAAAATGCTTGACTTTTTAAAAAAGCTGGCACGCATCACTGTAAAAAAATATCTGGAAAAATGAAAGCAGGAAGAGACCCCATTGCAGATCTATATGTACGTGTAAGCACAGATGAGCAAGCTGATAAAGGTTATTCGCAGCGCAATCAGGAAGAAATGTTACGCAAATATTGTGAGAATTATTCTATATCAATTCGTAATGTTATATACGAAGATCATTCTGCAAAGACCTTCAATAGGCCAGAATGGAAAAAGTTAATCACGAACCTCAAAAAGAAAAAGAACAGCGTTGATTTTATCCTTTTCACAAAATGGGACCGTTTTAGCCGAAATGCCGGTGATGCTTACCAAATGATAAATCAACTCCGAGATCTAAATGTAGAACCACAGGCAATTGAGCAACCATTGGATCTATCAATACCAGAAAACAAAATGATGCTGGCATTTTACCTTGCAGCTCCAGAAGTTGAAAATGACAGGCGGGCATTAAACGTATTTTATGGTATGCGACGGGCGAAGAAAGAAGGAAGGTATATGGGGTTGGCTCCGGTTGGTTATAAGAACAAGATTGATGAGGCCGGAAATAAATACATTACACCAAAGGAACCAGATGCTTCCACCTTGCGGTGGTCGTTTGAGCAATTAGCAAAAGGAACATACAACACCGAGCAAATTTGGAAGAAAGCAAAGGAAAAAGGTCTGAAATGCAGCAAGAACGCTTTTTGGCAAGTAATAAGAAATCCACTTTATTGCGGAAAAATATTTATACCGACATTTAAAGATGAAGAGAGCTATTTTGTACAAGGGCAACATGAAGCGATATTAAGTGAAGAGCTATTTGAACAAGTGCAAGACGTTTTGGATGGCAGAGGCAGAAAATACCGCTTAAAGATTGAAACTCGTGATGAATTTCCACTACGAGGATTTCTGATCTGTCCAGAATGTGGAAAATTATTAACAGCAAGTCGTTCCAAAGGAAGAAACAAATATTACAATTATTATCATTGCTATAAAGGATGTTCTTTGCGAATCGGTGCAGAACAGTTAACTGAATTATTTAAAAATGAGCTAAGACGCTATGCACCTTCAAAAGAAGTAATCGAAGTCTATAAAGATATTTTATTAGAGAGCTATTTAGAACAGACCAAGGATATTCAAACTTCAAAAAAACAGATTTCTGTACAACTTAAGGATTTAGAAAACAAGATATCGCATATTAGGGATTTGTTGGCCACTGACAAGATAGACGCTTCGGAATATCATGAGATAAAGAACCAATACAGTACGTCAATTGACCAGCTAAATAAAAAGTTTCAGGAAGTTTGTGGGCGAATACCAGATATAGACGAACTATTGAAAAATGACATCGCAGAATTTCTCAAGCTCGATAAGGTTTTGCAACAAAGCAACAGTGAAGACTTCAGGGGATTTTTAAACCTGATCTTTCCAGAAAAGTTGCTATTCGATGGGATATCGTTTTCAAAATCAAAATTCTGCACCGCTGTTAAACTAGGTTATAGTTATATCTGATTATCCCAACTATAAAAATTACTGTAGAAAAAACACTTATCAAAAATGCCCAAATTGGACATTTTTTTGGCTTATTCCGTACAGGATTGCAGGAGATTTATCGCTGACAATCCTGAAAATCATTTTTAAATAAAACGACTATTTTACACCAATATTCCTGAAAAATAAGGGATTAGATGCTATTGATTTAGTAAATTAGTGCCAATAAAAGCCAAAGAGTGCTACTATATACGAAAGATACTGTTTAATGCTTTGCAACGCAGTTTTTTATCGGGTAACTCCTAGGTCATATTTTGTGTAATTTTATATTTAAAGAAATGGGTTATATAGCAGACATATACATACGAGTTAGTACAGACGAACAGGCTGATAAAGGTTATTCCCAAAGAAATCAGGAAGAGATGCTACGTAAATATTGTCTTAATCAGTCAATTGAGATAAGGGATGTTATTTATGAAGATCACTCAGCAAAAACATTCAACAGACCGCAATGGAAAAGCCTTATCACAACATTGAAAAAGAAAAAGAATAATGTAAACCTTATCCTTTTCACGAAATGGGACCGTTTCAGCAGAAATGCTGGTGATGCCTATCAAATGATTAACATTCTTCGTGGGTTGGGCGTAGAACCGCAGGCGATAGAGCAACCACTTGACCTGTCTATCCCTGAAAATAAAATGATGCTGGCATTTTATCTTGCGGCTCCAGAAGTAGAAAATGACCGTCGTGCATTGAATGTATTTTACGGCATGCGCCGAGCGAAGAAAGAGGGTCGCTATATGGGATTAGCCCCCGTAGCATATGAAAATAAAACTTCCGAAAATGGAAAGAAATTTATTGCACCGAAAGAGCCTGACGCTTCCGTTTTAAGGTACGCATTTAAAGAAATTGCGAAAGGTATTTTCAATACTGAGCAGGTGTTTAAGCAAGCGAAAGAAAAGGGATTGAAATGTAGCAAGAATGCTTTTTGGCAGGTTATACGAAATCCGTTGTATTGTGGTAAAATATTCGTTCCCCAGTTCAAAGACGAAGAAAGCCGTTTCGTTGATGGGCAACACGAGGGAATCATATCTGAATCGCTCTACTATGAAGTACAGGACGTATTAGATGGACGCGGACGAAACTATCGCCCCAAGATAAAAACCATTGACGAGTTTCCGGTTAGAGGATATTTGGTTTGCCCTGAATGCAGTAAGTTATTGACTGGAAGTAAATCAAAAGGTAGAAGCCGTTACTATGCATATTACCATTGTATCGCAGGATGTACGCATCGTGTGAATGCTGAAAAAGTCAACGCGGCTATTGTAGAAGACTTAATTGAATTTCTTCCTAAAATCCAAAATGTATCTTTCTATGAAGAAACCATTTCGAAAGACTACCTAGGTGGAACACTAGAAGTAAAATCAGAAAAAAAGGAGATTTTGGCAGAAATTAAAGATTATGAAGATCGATTATCTCACACGCGAGACCTGCTTGCTACTCGTCAGATTGAAGCTGAAGACTATAGAGAAATGAAATCAGTCTATAGTTCAAAGATTTCTGCTCTGGAAGTAAAGCTAAATAGAGTTAATTATGATTCAGATAACATTCAAGGCCTTATAAAACAAGGAATTAACAAGATAATTGAGATAGAGAAAAATGTAATAAAAGGAGAACTTGCAGAGATATCAAAAGATATTGGTTCAATTTACCCTGAAAAAATCATTTTTTCAGAAAGCCAAGTTCGAACCGCTCGGCGCAACGATTTTATACAACATATCAACTTGATAAACAAAAAGTTATATGCAAAAAAAAACGGGACAAAAGTAGATTTTTCTACTTTGTCCCGTGAAGTCGGGGCGGCAGGATTCGAACCTGCGACCTCCTGGTCCCAAACCAGGCGCGATGACCGGACTACGCTACGCCCCGATTGAGGTCATCTTTTAACAAGAATTACCTTGTTTTTTGTGGGTGCAAAGATAGCAGATTTTTTTATAAAACAAAATAAAATTCAAAATAATTTTTTGTGAATATTTATTGATTGGTTCTCTGCAATTTTTACTGTATTAATAATCATTGGATTATCCGGAGCTAGCATGAGAAAAGAATTTTTATATTTTTAAAATTGAAACTTGATAATCTTCAATTTTAAAGATATCCATTTATTCTAAAAATCTAAAGGAACCTAATTTTTCAATTTTAAGGTTAACAAAAATGACGTAGAATATTATAGGCAGAAAGCTATATTGTAATGATAAACAAAAAACCTCACAACGAAAGTTATGAGGTTTCAGTGAGCGCGAAAGGATTCGAACCTTTGACCGTCCCGATTAAAAATCGGGATGTTCTATCCGTGTGAGCTCCCGATTAGCTTTAATATTTTAGACTTGCTTTTCCAGGCTTTTATTTCAAGCTCTCTTTTGTATGCATCAGATTTGAAATCATACTTTTCAGAATATACGATAATCCAATCTTTGGCTTTAGCAGTAAAGTCTGTATGGTTTGAAAGATGCTTTCTTAGTCTTTCCTGTAAATCTTCACAGGAGTGCCCAATATAATATTTGTCTAAAGATTTTGAATAAAGAATATAGCAATAACACATATAAGCTAGTAAAACAAAAAACCTCACAACGAAAGTTATGAGGTTTCAGTGAGCGCGAAAGGATTCGAATCTTTGACCGTCCCGATTAAAAATCGGGATGCTCTATCCGTGTGAGCTCCCGATTAGCTTTAATATTTTAGACTTGCTTTTCCAGGCTTTTATTTCAAGCTCTCTTTTGTATGCATCAGATTTGAAATCATAGTTTTCAGAATATACGATAATCCAATCTTTGGCTTTAGCAGTAAAACCTGTATGGTTTGAAAGATGCTTTCTTAGTCTTTCCTGTAAATCTTCACAAGAATGTCCAATATAGTATTTGTCTAAAGATTTTGAATAAAGAATATAGCAATAACACATATAAGCTAGTATAACAAAAAACCTCACAACGAAAGTTATGAGGTTTCAGTGAGCGCGAAAGGATTCGAACCTTTGACCGTCTGCTTAGAAGGCAGATGCTCTATCCAGCTGAGCTACGCACCCATTTTGCAATTTTTAAGAAATTACTGAAAACTTTTTAAGTGGTAGTATCTGAATTTGACCGTTCCGAGAATCGGAATGCTCTATCCAGCTGAGCTACGCACCCATTTTGCAATTTTTAAGAAATTACTGAAAACTTTTTAAGTGGTAGTATCTAAATTTCACCGTTCCGAGAATCGGAATGCTCTATCCAGGTGAGCTACGCACCCATTTGTAATTTTGAGAAAATTACCGAAAACTGTCGGGGCGGCAGGATTCGAACCTGCGACCTCCTGGTCCCAAACCAGGCGCGATGACCGGACTACGCTACGCCCCGAAAGAAATAAATGCGGAGGGTAAGGGATTCGAACCCTTGCGACACTTTCGCGTCGACAGTTTAGCAAACTGCTCCGTTAACCACTCCGGCAACCCTCCTTTTTATTTATATTTTAAAGATCTTTGTTCTGTTATTGCGAGTGCAAATATAGAATAGATTTCTTTATTTACCAAATAAAATTCAAGAAAAAATTACGTATTTTTACGCTAATAAACGATTAAAAAAGTAAACTAATGCGTAAGACATTATATATCATCGGCTTAAGCACGTTGGTTTTTTCGTGTACCTCACAAAAAAATATTAAAAAAACTACGTACCGACCTAAAACAGTGACTTCACAGCCAAAATCTGTAACAAAAACCGACTCTGTAGAAAAACCTAAACCTAAAATTACAAATGAGCACGGCGTAGAATTTTTCACAACAAATATTGCTGATGCTACAAAGAATGACAATACGATTAGCTACGGTTCAATTGTATCAGCAAAACCAGCAGGTTACAAAGTAGTGAAAACGCATTTTCCTGCGATTGCTCAAAATTTTAGACAGAAATATCTGATCTTACATTATACCGTTTTACCTGATGATAAATCTGTTGAAGTTCTTACGCAGCAATCGGTAAGCGCACATTATCTTGTAAATAATCTTGGAGATAACGAAATCTATCAATTGGTGGATGAAAACAAACGATCTTATCATGCAGGAGTAAGTGCATGGCGTTCAGACAAAAATCTTAACGACACTTCCATAGGAATTGAAATTGTAAATATGGGATACACTGCAGATGCAACTGGTGCGAAAATTTTCCAGCCTTTCAGTGATGAGCAGGTCAAAAAGGTGGCAGCTTTAGCAAAAGATATTGTTACAAGATACCAAATTCCTGCAACGAATGTTTTGGCGCATTCGGATATTGCCCCGACAAGAAAACAGGATCCAGGCCCGCTTTTTCCATGGAAAAAATTATATGATGAATATCAAATAGGAATGTGGTATGATGAAGCAGCAAAACAAATTCTTCTTACCACTGCACAAACCGATATTTCTACAAGATATAATGAGCCGGCATTTATATTTTTAGCTCAGACTGCTTTGCAGAAGTTTGGTTATGACATTCAGCCGAGTGGAAAATGGGATGATGTTACCAAAAAAACTATTGAAGCACTGCAGTATCATTTCCGACCACAAAATTATGACGGGATTATGGATGCCGAAACTTGGGCAATTCTTCAGGCTTTAAATCAAAAATATTCTAAGTAAGGTTAATATTGAGGGTGAAAATTTAAATATTGTACGTAATTTTCAATCTCAATCTTAGCCTAATACTCAACCTCATTTTATGGAAAATTTCAGAAAAGAAAGTGATCTTCTCGGAGAATTAAACGTTCCGATCAATGCTTATTACGGAGTTCAGACGCAAAGAGCGATTGATAATTTCAAAATTTCAGGACAGCTTTTGTCGTCATATCCGGAATTTATCAAAGGTTTGGCTTTCGTGAAAAAAGCGGCGGCAAAAACGAATTATGAGCTGGGACTTTTAGATGAAGATTTATATTTTAAAATTGCAGAAGCCTGCGATGAAATATTATTAGGAAAACTGCACGAACAGTTTCCTGTAGATATGATTCAGGGAGGGGCAGGAACTTCTATTAACATGAATGCCAATGAAGTGATTGCCAACCGTGTTTTAGAAAAATTAGGAAAAAATAAAGGTGAATATGAATTTTGTTCACCAAATGATCATATCAATCTTTCACAGTCTACCAATGACGCTTATCCAACAGCAATAAAGATGGGGCTGTTGCAAATGAACGCTACTCTTGTTCAAAAGCTTGAAAGTATTGTTGCCGCTTTTCGTGAGAAAGGAAAACAGTTTCATGATGTAATCAAAATGGGGCGAACTCAGCTTCAGGATGCAGTTCCGATGACAATGGGACAGGAGTTTGAGGCATTTGCCGCAACCTTAGAAGAAGATATTTCAAAATTAAATAATAACGCCAATCTTTTTGTCGAGGTTAATATGGGTGCAACGGCGATCGGAACAGGAATTAATGCTCCGGTTGGTTATGCAACGCTTTGTGCTAAAAATTTAGCCGAAATTACCGGTTATCCTGTTGTATCCGCACCGGATTTGGTCGAGGCAACGCCAGATACGGGGTCTTATGTGATTTATTCATCAGCAATGAAACGTCTTGCCGTGAAACTTTCAAAAATCTGTAACGATTTAAGATTGCTTTCTTCAGGTCCAAGAGCGGGATTGTCTGAAATCAATCTTCCGCCAATGCAGCCGGGTTCTTCGATAATGCCTGGAAAAGTAAATCCTGTAATTCCGGAAGTTGTAAATCAGGTTTGTTTTAAAGTAATCGGAAATGATCTTACCGTAACTTTCGCCGCAGAAGCAGGCCAATTGCAGCTGAATGTAATGGAACCTGTGCTTTCTCATGCCATTATGGAAAACATTCATTTCCTTTGCAATGCATTAGATACCCTTCGTGACAAATGTGTTGTAGGAATTACCGCCAATAAAGAGGTTTGTCTGAATATGGTAAAACACAGCATCGGAATTGTAACCGCTCTGAACCCTTACATCGGATATAAGCAGTCTACAAAAATTGCGAAAGAGGCTTTAGAGACGGGGAAAAGTGTTTATAATTTAGTTCTTGAACAAAGTTTGCTTTCACAGGAAAAATTAGACGAAATTTTAGATCCTGTAAACATGCTTAAACCGCATAATAAATAATATTAATGGATATTCATAAGCGATAATTGACGTACTTTTGCAGTTGTCAATTATCGCTATATATTTTTAAACTGATTCAGCTTGAAATTTCTCATCATTATTCCTGCGCACAACGAAGAAAATAATCTTCCATTTACTTTAGATTCTTTACAGCAGCAAAGTTTTAAGGATTTTAAAGTTATCGTTGTAAACGATGGCTCGACTGATGGAACTTCTGAAGTGATCAAAAAATATACTGAAAGCGATTCCAGATTTGAAACTATTAATTTGCAAAAATCAGCTCATCAACCGGGCTCAAAAGTTGTTGCAGCATTCAAAAAAGGATTACAAACGCAGGATATTAATGAGTTTGATATTATCTGTAAATTCGATTCGGATATTATTTTAAATGAAAACTATCTTCAGATCGTTGCGAATGCTTTTGTAGAAAATCCGGATTACGGTTTGGTTGGCGGACTTCTATATGTTGAAAAAAATGGCGAATGGGTCTATGAAGGGAATTCCAATAAACATCATGTTCGCGGCCCGATGAAAGCATACAGAAAAGAATGTTTTTTACAAATGGGCGGTTTGCGTGAAACTTTGGGTTGGGATAATATCGATGCAATTTTACTGCAAAATTTAGGCTGGAACGAAGTAGTTCTGCCAGAACTTCATGTAAAATTAATTAAAGTAAAAGGGGTAGATTATACGATAAAACCAGCAGATTATTACGGAAGATATTTTTATTTTTTAGGTTTAAACCGATTCTTAACCTATGTTGCATCTGCAAAAGAAGCCATGAAAATAAAATCGCCTTCATTTCTGTTTCAGATTATCAGTTCGTATGAAAAATGCAAATCTCAAAATCTTGAGCTGAAAATTTCAAAAGACGAACAAAAAGTAATTAATCAGCAACGTTGGAATCAGTTTAAAAAGAAGTGGTTTAAAATGTGATTCTTTTGATTCAATAGAAATGGGCTTTAGCCTATTTACAAAAACAAGAATTTTCCATTGGCTTTAGCCAAAATATAAGATCTAAAATTTCAATGAAAAAAATAGCCTACATAGAAATCGATACGCATGCGGAAATTGCTGCAGATTTTTTGGATTTAATGAAAGATTCAAAAGCGTTTTCTGTAGATTATTATTTTTCTGAAAAGATTAAAAAACAAATTCAAGGGAGTTCTGAAAACATTTTTTTGTCAGATAGCTCAATGATTTTGGATCAGTTGCAGGCAAAGAACTATGATTTAATCATTATCGGAACCGTACATCGTTATTTCAATACTTTTCTGAATGTCACTCAGAAATACAAAACGGCGGTGATTGTTCATAATCTTAATTTTTCGAAAGCTTCGCGATTAGACTTAATTAAAAATATTTTCAAGGAAGATATTATTTATCGACTGAAATTGTGGTGGAAAGAAGGATTGTTTAATGCTTCAAAAGTTTATAAAAAAGCTAATCAATTATTGGTTTTGGATCAAACTTTTTCATCTTCAGAATATCAGTTTTTACCACTTTTTTATACTAAAGATTTTTACCAGAATAAAAATGAATTTTTAACGATAGTCATTCCGGGTGGAGTTTCTCAAAAAAGACGTGATTATCAACATGTTTTAAATGTTATTCAGAATTCCGAAAAATCAAAAGAAATAGAATTTGTACTTCTTGGAAAAGCAAAAGGAGAGGAGCTTGAAAGCATAGAAAAAGTTGCAGAGAAATTTAATGTTACATATTTTACTGAGAGAGTTTCTCAGAAAGATTTTGAAATCTGGATGAAAAAAGCTGATGTTCTTTGGTGTCCGATTCAGCAGAAAACACGGTTTTTCAGTCAGGAAGAAATCTATGGTAAAACAAAAATGACAGGAAATATCGGTGATGCCATTAAGTTTGGTAAAATGGCTGTTTTTCCGAAAAATTATTCTTCAAATCTTGGCTTTATTATTCAGGAAAAAGAAAATATCATTCAGCAATTTGATGAATTAAAAAACTTGAAATATGATTTTCAGCAGGATTATAATAAAGAAATTGTTCTCAGAAATTTAGAAAATCTTCTGTTTAGACTTATTTAAATTTTAGGATGCTTTTGATAAAATTTCTATTGATATACTGCTCAATCGGGAATATTTTGGTGAAATGATTTCCAATAAAAATCAATAATAAAACAACTGCTGGTTTGTAAACCAAATTGATGAAATTATTCTCGAAAACCGGCAGCACAATCGCAACCGTAATCGCCAAAGTACAGATGATCGATACAAAAATCATTTCGATCGAAAAAGGTGAAACTTTAAACATAAAATAATTGAAGATCACTTTTATCAAATTATAAGTTGTCACAGAAATTGCCGTTGATAAGGCAATTCCAATCAATGAAAGGTCGGTATAATGAATGAAATACCAGTTTAGCCCAATCGTTAATCCTGCCAACAAAAGCATCACAATAATATTGAATCGGTAGTATTTTGAAAGTGAAATAATGTTTCCGTTAAATCCTGTAGCCAGATCCATCAAAACTGCAGAACCCCAAATCCAGATGACTGGTTCATACATTCTCAGCATATCACCTTTATTAGGCATAAAATGAGTTAAGTATGGGAATCCTACCATGATACAGCCAAACAAGACAGCACCAAGAAAATAAATGGTTAATGACGTTTTTTTATGAAATCTGTCGAGTTCCAGCATGTCTCCGTCGGCTAAATTTTTTCTGATGATCGGTGCGGAAATATTAAATAAACCCAGTTGCGGAATAGAAATCAAAGAAATAAGAGCCAATAAAATACTGTAAATCGCAATCTCCTCCTCACCAATAAATTCACCGATCATATAGTTGTTGATCGCCATGTGATTTCCAAAAGTTCCCAGAAATCCGAAGAAGCTGTAAGCTGCAAATTCTTTATAAAAATCATCTTTTTTAAAATAATCTCTACTAAAATCAAAGCTTATTTTTTCAAGTTTGTTGGTATAATAAATATATCCAGAAAGCATCAAGGCAAACATTCCAAAGAAAAAAGCGAGTGCAATCTGTTCCGAAAGCTGAAAGTAAAAGAAAAGGCAAAACGAACCTAAATTAGCCAGTTTCGGTAAAAGGTTATCAAAAATATTAGAAACAACAATTCTTTTGTAATTTGAAATGTATTTATTGAAAATGGCACACAATGAAAGTGTGAGAACAAGAGGGAGAATATATTTTTTGCTCTCCCAGATTTTCATTTTTGTAAAGTCGGGAAAGAAAGTAGGAATTAGAAAAAAAATGAGCAGGAAAACAATAAAATTAAAAAAAACCAAAGCTAACGAAAGCGACAGCATATTCTGATGTTTGTCCTCGTCATGGGCTCTCCCAAAAAACTTCACGTTGGAATAAGAAATTCCTAAAACAACGAAAGGAACCAGCATTTCTGCAGCAGACATAATGTATCGCAGTGTTCCGTAAAAAAATAGATCATTTGTAAAAATGAAAATGGAGAACATCCCGATCAGGGTTGCCGTATAACCAATAAGCGAATACTTAAAACCCTGCCTTGCAACTACACTCATACTTAGATTTTAGAAATTTTTAGGAATGAAAATAATATTGTTGATGTAGTCGGTTTTGTTTTTTTCGTCGCTGATATTTCTGACTAATATTTCTTCAGTAAGTTTTTCAAGTATAAATGTTTTCCGGTTTAAATAGTGGGCTTCAAAACCCCAGTTTTCCACTTCGGAAATTTCGTTCCAGATGGGTTGTTCGTGGTGTCTTTGTTCCATTTCAACCATCAAAGTCGGTCTGAACTGCTGTATTGTGCTTTTTCCACCAAAAAGGGTTTTCATTTCGTTTCCTTCCACGTCAATTTTAATGAAATCAATTTTTTGGATGTTTTTTGATTTCGTCCAATCATCCAGTTTTACGACTTCTACAGTCTCGGTGTAACTTCTTTCTTCTCCTTTTTCTTTATATTCCGTATTTAGTGTTCCTCTTGAAGCAACCATTTTTCCTTTGATGATCGGAACTTTAAATTGTGCCGTTGTATTTTCGTCGGAAAGTGCCACAGAAGAAATGTTCATCAACGGAAAAAGTCTTTTCAGTCTGATGTTTAATTTTTTATTAGGCTCAAAAGCATAAATGTTCTTGTGATTCAGCTTGTTTTCAAACTGATACAGGAAAGTTCCTACATTGGCGCCAATATCGAAAATGACAGCGTCATTTTGTAAATATTCTTTAATCCAAACCAGCTCCGGTTCAACATTTCGTCCTGAAAAGTTTTCTTTTGTAAGGTTTTTTAAATTTTTAAAATACCTCTGTTTATAAAAACCCGGACTAATGTACTGTAGTTTTTCGGCTAATTGCTGGTATAAAGACATGGTGTGAATATTTGAAGGCCAACAAAGGTAGTGAAAAATGTTAAATTGATGTTAAAAAATATAAATTGTAATGATTTGATTTTCAGTTAATATTTGTCTATTGTCTAATTTTGAGTATTTAAAATTGGGGTATCCAGAAAATCATTTAAAGGTTTTGCTGCTTCAAAGATTTTTGCAACATTTTTTACTGCATTTTTATCAGAAAGTTCTTTATTGGTGATGTTATGAACACCAATGTAACTTTTCAGCTTTAAATATTCTGCCATCGGATCTTCTTTTTCAAAACCTTGCGGAACATTTTTTAGTTTATTCTCGTCGTCGAGTTCTCCGTAATATTTTTTGAAATCTTTATCTTCAATGGTCTTCAGGAAATCATCTTTAAATAAAGAAATTTCTTTTCTGATTTGTTTTAAAATAGGGGAGTCGGGTAAATAAATTCCGCTTGCTAAAAAAGATTTTCCGGATTCAACGTGTAAGTAAAATCCTGATTTTGAATTCATTTTGCCCATTCCCAAAGAAGCCCCGAAATAGGTTTTGTAAGGTGTTTTGTCTTTTGAAAATCGGGTGTCACGGTAAATTCTGAGTAATGATTTTTTGGCATCCAGTTTTAATAGATCATCATCAAATTTTCCCATTTCGGAAATAAGTTCTTCTATAAAATCCTGAAAATCTGTCTGTGCTTCAGTGAAAATATTTTTGTTTTCATTAAACCATTCACGGTTGTTGTTTTTTTCAATAAGATTAAGAAAATCAAAAACTTTTGCAGAAAGATGAGATGCCATAATTTATATTTTTATCAAATGTAAATAATTATATTGAAAAGAAAATAGTAGAAATTTTTCAATGATCCATAATGATAAGTATTAAAATTATATAATTCTATAATGACAATTATTGTTGAAAAATTTTTAAATTAAAAATAAAAAAGATGTAGTTTTTTTGATTAAATATAAAAATGATTAGGGTTTTCTAAAATAAAATTATCAATTCGTTAATATTATATAATTTAATATTCAAATAAAAATTGTATCTTTGCAAAAATTTTATAATATTTAATGAATTTATTTACGGAAACCAATTTAAGTCCTGACATTCTTAAGGCAATTGGCGAACTGGGTTACGAAAGCCCGACAGAAATCCAAAAACAGACTATCCCTTTTATTCTTTCAGATATTCGCGATCTAATCGCACTTGCGCAGACAGGGACAGGCAAAACAGCAGCGTTTTCGCTTCCGATTTTGGATATGATTGACGATACGAGTCGCAAAATCCAACTTTTGGTGCTTTGTCCGACACGAGAATTATGTCTTCAGATTACAAAAGACATCAAAAATTATTCAAAATACATGCAGAACATTAAGACTACAGCAGTTTATGGTGGAAGCAGTATTATGGATCAGATGCGTTCTTTAAAGGAAAAACCGCAGATTATTGTAGGAACTCCGGGAAGAGTGATCGATTTGATCAACAGAAAAGCATTAGACTTTTCAGCAATTCACTGGTTGGTTTTAGACGAAGCAGATGAAATGCTTTCAATGGGTTTCAAAGACGAGTTGGAAACAATTATGAGTACTACTCCTGAAACCAAGCAAACTTTCCTTTTCTCTGCTACAATGAGCAAAGAAGTAGAAAGAATTTCTAAAAATTATCTTACAAAACCTCACCGTATTTCTGTTGGTTCTATTAACGAAGTTAAAAAGAACATCAAACATGAATATTATGTGGCAGGTTACCGTCAGAAAAAAGAGGCTTTGAAGAGATTGATCGATTCGAATCCTAATCAATATTCAATTATTTTCTGCCGTACAAGAATGGAAACTCAGGAAGTTGCTGATTTCCTGATGCAGAATGGTTATGCAGCAGATGCACTTCATGGTGATCTTTCTCAGGCGCAGAGAGATACGGTAATGAAGAAGTTCAGACTGAAAAACATCGATATTTTGGTGGCAACAGACGTTGCGGCGAGAGGTTTGGATGTAAATTCACTGACTCACGTTGTACATTATTCTTTACCGGATGATCCTGAAGTATTCGTTCACAGAAGTGGTAGAACAGGTAGAGCTGGAAAAGATGGTATTTCTATTTCTTTGATTAAACCTGAAGAAAGCAGAAAGCTGAAGCAGATAAAATCGACAACTAAAATTGAGATTAATGAAGCTAGAATTCCTACCGGAGAAGATATTATTAAAGCTCAGGTTGGAGGTGTTTTCGAAAGTCTTTTTGAAGTTCATGAAGATTTCTTTGAATTTGATGATTCTTTGATTCCTGATTTATCAGAATTTACCAAAGAAGAATTGGTGCACAAATTACTTCAGTTCCAATTGAAGGATCTTGCTTTGTATTATAAAGACAGACATGATCTTCTGGAGCAGAAAATGAGCAGCAGAGATGATGACAGAGGAGGAAGAGGAGACAGAAGAGATCGAGACAGAGGTAGAGACCGTGACCGTGACAGAGGGCCAAGAGGCGATCGTGACGGTAGAGGCGAGAGAGGCAGAAGCGATCGTGGTGGTAAGCCAAGACAAAGAGATGAAAATATGACGAGATTCTTCTTTAATCTTGGTAAAAAAGACCAATTGAAGAAACTTGACGTTTTAGAAATCATCAACAAAGCAACTTCTAGCAAAGGAAACAAGAGAGCGGAAATCGGTAACATTGAAATCCTTGAAAAATTCTCATTCTTTGAGGTTGAAAAATCGTACAAAAACGAACTTTTAGGAAATATTTCTTCAATGAAATTCAAAGGAAAAGATATGAGAGCTGAAGAAGCTAACTAATCTTCTCTTTATATCATACAACGAGCCGGCAATAATGTCGGCTTTTTTGTTTAAATGTGAACAAAAATTCCTTCAATGTGAACAAAAATTAACGCGGGAAGCTTTTTGATAAGATGCTTTTTTAGGAAATTTGCACACGAATTTATAAATACTATAAAATGGGAATTGGTAATATTTTCCACGCTTTTCAACCGAAAGATAAAATCTTCTTTGTACTTTTCGAAAAAGTTACAGATAATCTGGTTGCTATGTCTAACGATTTTAACCACGGAATCAAGGATTTTGATCTGAATGACGATTCTATGTTGAAACTGATGAGCGACTATGAGCATAAAAATGATGAACTTACTCACGAGATTTTCGTTGAATTGGGGAAAAACTTCATTACTCCTTTTGATCGTGAAGATATTCACACTTTAGCAACAGGTTTAGATGACATCGCAGATTACATCTATGCTTCTGCAAAATATATTTTCCTTTATAAGTCTCCTTTGATGAGAGCTTATGCAGATTTTTCTCTATTGATTCACAAAGCTTGTCTTGAGATTCAGAATGCGATGAAAAATCTTAAAGGGTTTAAAAACATGGAACAGGTGAAAGAAGCTTGTATCAAAGTGAATTCTATCGAAAACATTGCAGATGACCTTCTTTCAAATTCTATGGTAGAATTGTTTGAAACCAATGATGCAATCAATATCATCAAAGTTTCATCCGTATTAAATTATCTTGAAGTAGTAACCGATAAAGCAGAAGATGTTGCCAACACGATTGAGAACATCATGATTAAATACGCATAAAACAATATAACAGAAATGGAATTTCCTATTTTACTTACGGTTATTATTGCTTTAGCTTTAATCTTCGATTACATCAACGGTTTTCATGATGCGGCAAACTCTATTGCAACAATTGTTTCGACTAAAGTTCTTACGCCATTTCAGGCCGTACTTTGGGCAGCATTGTGGAATTTTGCAGCATTCTTTATCGCCGTTTATATTATCGGGGAATTCAAAATCGGTAATACGATTGCCAAAACCGTAAACGAAAACTTTATTACGCTCGAAGTAATATTTTCAGGTCTTATTGCAGCGATTGCATGGAACCTTTTGACTTGGTGGTTTGGTATTCCTTCATCATCATCTCACACTTTGATCGGGGGATTTTTAGGAGCAGCTTTAATGCATGCATTTATGATGGATTATCACGAAGTTGTTGCAGCACAACCTGATCTCGGAAGGTTTGCAACCATAAAGGAAGCTATCATGAAAGTGACTACGCAAAGCGTTGTGAAATTTGATAAAGTAATCCCTATTTTCTTATTCATTTTCCTTGCTCCGATTATTGGGATGATCATTTCGATCATTATTACTCTTATTATTGTTCATCTTTATAAAAAATCAAACCCACACAAGGCAGATAAAGCGTTTAAGAGACTTCAGTTGGCTTCTTCAGCTTTATTCAGTTTAGGTCACGGTTTAAATGATGCACAGAAAGTTATGGGTATTATTGGTGCGGCTTTAATTTACTATCACGTGAATATGCTTGCAGATCCTCAGTATCTGAATATTCCTACAGCAGAACGTTTTAATTATTTTTCTGAACATTATATCTGGGTTCCTTTGGTTTCGTTTATCGCAATTGCATTAGGAACAATGAGTGGTGGTTGGAAGATTATTAAAACGATGGGGACAAAGATTACAAAAGTAACACCACTGGAAGGAGTAAGTGCAGAGACTGCGGGAGCAATCACGCTTTTCATTACCGATCACTTTGGTATTCCGGTTTCTACAACCCATACAATTACCGGTTCGATTATCGGGGTAGGTCTTACAAAAAGGATCTCAGCAGTACGTTGGGGTATTACAGTAAGCTTGCTTTGGGCTTGGGTCTTAACGATTCCAATCTCAGCAATTGTTGCGGGAATTACTTATTTAGTGGTAACGTTTTTAACTTAAACTGAATTTTTCTTAACAATATAAAACTTTGTCTATCCGGGCAAAGTTTTTTGTTTATTCTTATTTATTGACCAATTGTAATATTAAATTGTTTTGTATTTCTACCAAATGATTGATCTGCTCTTGGTTTTTAAAAATGTTTTTCAGAATAGTATCAAATTCAAGATTGTTTTCGGGGATACCGTCATTTTTTTTACCGTAAAAATAAAGAACGTTCTTATTGAAGAAAGTAGAAATTTTTTGAATTAACTTGAAATCTATTTTTTCGACAAAGCCGTTCTCTATTTTACTGAGGTAACTCTGTGAAATTTCTAAGTGGTGAGCCATTTCTGCCTGAGAAATATTTTCAGCTTCTCTTAATTTTTTTATCTTAAAGCCAGTGTCTTTATTCATTATTTGGTGATGTATTGCAAATATATATGTTTTGATGAATTATTCCAAATAAAATGAATTATATTCTTTTTGGAATTGTATAAGGAAAATTTCTTGCTCATCTTTGATAAAAGTATTCGCGAAAAACTTTTAAAAATATTAATTTAAAATTTCAAATTATTATGAAAAAAATGATCTTAATTTTAGCTCTTGGAATGGCGGGAGTAATGAGTGCAAAAGATGTGGTAAAAGAAACCTCTGTTCAAAAATCAGAATCTGAGAACGTTGAAAAAGTACAAAATACTGAAAGTGCAGAAAACCTGACATCGAATAAATCAAAAAAATTATTTAGCAATATTCCTGTAAGAACTTCATGCGGATTGGTTACTTATATAACCTGGGATAGTGATTGGGGACAAGAATGCCTTATAAGTGATATGGAAGCAGCAGATTATATAATGTGTGCCCCTTAATCAGACTAAATGCCCATCATTGATTGATGGGTAATTTATTTATACCAAAATTATGAAAAGACAGATCTTATTATTATTCATTTTTATAGCTAATTTTTCCAATGCACAGAAAATTAGTTTTAATACAGCCTACTTCTACGAATATACTTATCACAATGATTCTACAGATGTAAACAAAGTTAATACAGAAACAACAGTTTTATTGTCAAACCAGAAAGAATCATTCTTTTGCAGCTATGTGAAAATGAAAAATGATTCAATATTGCTGAGCAATGTAAAGAAAGGCAATATGGCCGATTTTAGTACTTTACCAAAGAGCAGGGTCAATCAAAAAGTTTATTCGGACAAATCTCAAAACACTATTTTAATTTATGATAAAGTAGTGAATGCTACTTTTGCTTATACTGAAAATCCTGTAAAATGGAGTTTAGGAAATAGCAGGAAAAAGATTGGAGACTTCGAATGCCAGAATGCATATTGCATAATAAATAACAGAAAATTTGAAGCATGGTTTACAATCTCAATACCGGTAAATGACGGGCCGTACCGATTCAAGGGACTTCCTGGGCTTGTAGTAGAGGTTTATGATGAAAAAAAACTGTTCCATTTTGTTTTAAGTGAAATTAAGAAAGAAGAAATTTCCACAGAATTGCCTAAAAATACGATCTCTACCACTTCTGCTGATTTTAAAAATAAAAGACAGGAGTTTTTTAATAACCCTGCGGAAGTCTCTAAGGTTTATCTTGGAGATCGTGTAAAATTTGATTCAAAAACAGTAAATAGCAATTTTAAAAATTTCAACGTTTTTTTAGATTGATTTATTGCAGAATCGGTGATCATTTTTCCTTTAAAGAAAGCTCAGAAAATTGTATTTTTGTTCAAACTATTAAATTTTATGGAATTTTTAGACAGATACCAAGATATTGTTGCTGATGCGATTAGCAAATATACTTTCAAAGACAAGCCTACGGAACTTTATGAACCAATGAATTATATCATTTCGCATGGTGGAAAACGACTTCGTCCCATCATGGTTTTAATGGCTTGCGATCTGTTTGGAGGCGATCAGAAAATGGCGATAAAGCCGGCTTTGGCAATAGAATTTTTCCATAATTTTACTTTGATCCATGATGATATTATGGATGAAGCACCGTTGAGACGAAACAAACCGACTATTCATACCATTCACGGGATCAATACCGGGATTCTTTCCGGAGACGGATTAATGCTGAAAGCGTACAAATTTTTCGAAGATCTTGAACCTGAAATTTTTAAAGCATGTGTAAGAATCTTCACTCACACAGGTTTGCTTTTATGTGAAGGTCAGCAATATGATATCAATTTTGAAACCCAGGAAAATGTAACGTTCGATGATTATATCAGAATGATTACGTATAAAACAGGAGTTTTGAGTGCTTCTTCATTTGAGATCGGAGCAATGATTGCTAAAGCTCAGTTTAAAGACGCAAAAGCGATTTTCAATTTCGGAAAACATATTGGTATCGCTTTCCAGATTATGGATGATTATCTGGATGTTTTCGGAGATCAGGCTCAGTTTGGTAAGAAACATGCGGGCGATATTTACGAGAATAAAAAAACAGTTCTTTATCTTTTGGCAAGAGAGCACGGAACGGAGGAAGAGCGTAAAGAATTAGATTACTGGTATTCTAAAAAAACCGATAATATTGATAAAGTTTACGGTGTAGAAAAGATTTTCAGAAGAACAAGAGTGGATGAAAAAGCACTTCGTTTAATCGAAAAGCATAATGAAATCGGCCAAAGTTACTTATCAAAAATTAATGTTCCGGAGGAAAAGAAAAAACCGTTCACAGAATTAGCAAATTACCTTTTGAGAAGAGAATCCTAATTTTCAAATTGGCCCATTCTCAAATTTTCAAATTATATTAATGAAATTCCGTACCGAAGTTGACATAAAACCATCGCCGAAGAAGATTGAAATTGAAGATAAAATATTTTCAATAGGCTCTTGCTTTGCTTCGGAAATGTCGGATTTGTTCGACAAAGGACAACTTCAGACGGTTAATAATCCTTTCGGGACGATTTTTAATCCGTTTTCGATTAATAATTCGGTTAAAAGGCTTCACGATTCAGCATTTTATAATGAAGATGAACTTATTGCATATCACGATGAGTTTATTTCTTTGGATCATCATACGAGTTTTGATACGAGATATATTCATCAGACTTTAGATAAAATCAATGCTAAAATAGAAGAAGGAAACCGTTTTTTACAGGAAACAAACTGGGTGATTATCACTTACGGAACCTCATTTATCTATGAATTTGAACCTAAGAAAAAGCTTGTGGCCAATTGTCATAAAATTCCACAAAAATTCTTCGAGAAAAGACTTTTGACGAATCAGGAATTGACAGATTCTATATATGATACCATTATTAATCTGGAAGATATTTGTAAAGATGATGTACAGATTCTTTTCACCGTTTCACCAGTTCGTCATACGAAAGACGGTATGACTGAAAATCAATTAAGTAAATCTAAATTGATAACAACGGTTCATGAAGTAATTTCACAGTTTGAAAATTGCCATTATCTTCCGATTTATGAAATTTTAATGGATGATTTACGGGATTACAGATTTTATAAAGAAGATTTAATTCATCCCAATTCTCAGGCAGTTAATTATATCTTTGAAAAATTTGGAGAAGCTTATTTTTCAGATGAAGCTAAAGATTTTATTAAAGAGAATTTTAAAATCAATAAAGCTTTAGAACATCGAACGGATGATGAAAAAGATCCGAAATTTATTGAGTTTAAAGAAAAATTAAACCAAAGAATTGAAGTTCAAAAACAGAAGGTGAAGCATTCGATATTCAAGGTATAAGGTTCAAAGATTAATGTTATTAAAATGATTGATTTTACAAAGCTTAATTATCTGAAAATCGGAAATGAAAAGCAGAGAATAATTTATGAGGTTCTTACAAAATATAAAATCTTTGATATATTAAAAAAATATTCTCCAATCTTAGCAGGAACTATTCCGATCGAAATTGATATTGAAGAAAGTGATTTGGATATTATTTGCGAGGTCAAGGATAAAGTTGAGTTTGAGAAATTTTTAATTCAAGCATTTAAGGATTTTGATTTAAAGATTGAAATTTTAAAAATTAATAATGAAAAATCATTAGTTTGTAATTTTAAATTAGAAGAATTTCCTATCGAAATTTTCGGACAAAACAAACCGACAACACAGCAGAATGCTTATCTCCACATGATTGCCGAATACAAAATTTTACAGGAAAAAGGAGAGGAGTTTAAACAAAAAATAATAGATCTTAAGAAACAAGGAATGAAAACCGAACACGCTTTCGGAATGCTTTTACATTTAGAAAATCCTTACGAAGATCTTTTGAAATTTTAAAATAATGATTGATACGCATACCCATTTATATTCTGAAGAATTTGATGAAGACAGAAAAGAAGCAATTCAAAGAGCTTTAGATAAAGGAATTACAAAGTTTTATCTTCCGGCAATCGATTCTGAATCGCATGAAAAAATGCTTCAACTGGAAAGTGAATATCCGAATCAGATTTTCTCAATGATGGGATTACATCCTTGTTATGTAAAGCCAGAATCCTGGGAAAAAGAACTGGAAATCGTAAAAAATTACCTCGACCAAAGACATTTTCCGGCAATCGGAGAAATCGGAATAGATCTGTATTGGGATAAATCGACTTTAGATATTCAGGTAAAAGCTTTTGAACAACAAATCGACTGGGCAATTGAAAAAGATTTGCCAATTGTAATTCATACCCGAGAAAGCTTTGATGAAACTTTTGAGGTTTTAGAAAGGAAAAAACATCCGAAACTTCGCGGGATTTTTCACTGTTTTTCAGGGAATTTGGAGCAGGCAAAACATGCTTTAGATCTGAATTTTATTTTAGGAATCGGTGGAGTAGTAACCTTTAAAAATGGTAAAATAGATCAGTTTTTACATGAAATTCCTTTAGATAAAATCGTTCTGGAAACAGATTCCCCATATTTGGCTCCTGTTCCGCATCGTGGAAAAAGAAATGAAAGCTCATATCTTGATCTCATTGTCGGAAAACTGGTGAACATTTACAATAAAGATTTTGCTGAGATTGGGAGAATTACGAGTGAGAATGCAGAAATGATGTTTAAAAGAATTATGTAATGGAAAATATTTTTTCTAAAAAAAACGATTGGAAATTGTCAGTTTTATATTGGCTTTATGTATTAATTAATTTAATGTTTTTAGTCAAATACGGAATTAGACAATCTGTCATTTCCATCTATATTTTAGTATTTATTTTTATATTATTTCATGTTTTTATTTATAAATGGGGAATTATACTGATATCGAAGATTGCAGATAAACCTTATGTTTTAACTGTACTGATTGTCTTTTTTACAATAATTTACATAATATCATGTAATCTCATTAAAAATCCGTATGAGCTAAATATAGATCGATGGCAGACAATAGAATTTGTAATGGATTATTGGCTAAAAGGGAAATATATTTATGATACCCGAAACTTTATGGGGAATTTTCCGTCTTATCTTCCTGGCCAGCTTTTAATAATTTTACCTTTTTACCTAATTGGAAATGTAGGATATATTCAGGTAGCCGCATTTTTAGCTTTTTGTGTAGCTGTAATTAGAAATTTTGAAAATAATACCTATAAATTTTTAGTAATTCTGCTTTTTGGTATCTCTTTGTCTTATATTTATGAAGCAGTATGCAAAAGTGATTTAATCTCATCATTTATTATTGTTTCTGTATTTATACTTTTTTGGCACAGAAATTTTAAAGAAGATTATTTTCAAAAATCATTTTTTTTAGGAATATTATTAGGAATAATTTGTTTGACAAGAAGTGTTGTTATAATACCATTGATTCTTTTTTTATTTAAGCCTTTTATTGAAACAAGTTCGAATAAAAAAATTAAAACAATATTAGGATTTATAATTTCTTTTTCAGTTTTAATGACAACTGTACTTCTTTCTGCTCCCAATTTTGACTATGTACTAAAGTACAATCCACTGGCATTGCAAGGCCAAACTAATAAATACATTACACTTTTTTTTATAGTGCTGATCTTTATATTATCTTTCTTTTATGTAAAAAATTTAAAGCAGGTTTTTTTCTTATCAGCACTGATAACTTTTGCGGTAACAACAACTTTTGTATTTGAACAAATAAGTTGGGGATATGATTTAAGATATTTAGGATTTTCGTACAGTGCTATAGCATTACCATTTTGCTTAATAGGGTATTGTTTACAATTGGAAGAATTAGATAATTCAAAATAGCAAGCCTTCCAATCGGAAGGCTTGCTATTTATTATTTCTTTCTCGAAAAATTACTCTTATTCTTCGGTTTTTTAAAACCAATGTCTTTTCTCTGTTGAGACGGATCTTTTGGTTTAGGTCTCGGAGTAAAGGGTTTATTATTAGAATCTCTTTTTTCAACAACCAAATTGTCTGTGTGAAATGGGTGATCTTTTACCACAGGAATTTTCATTCCGATCAGTTTTTCGGTGTCTTTCAGATTCAATAAATCTAAACCGTCCACAAATGAGATTGAGCTCCCTTCAGAACCTGCTCTTCCGGTTCTCCCGATTCTGTGAACATACGTTTCTGCAACATCGGAAAGTTCGAAATTCACAACATATTTCAGTTCATCGATATCAATTCCTCTTGCAGCAATGTCTGTGGCGATCAAAACACGCGTTTTTCCGGATTTAAAATTGTTCAGCGCATTTTGTCTTGCATTCTGAGACTTATTTCCGTGAATCGCTTCTGTGGTGATATGGCTTTGCTGAAGTTTTTTTGAAATTTTATCGGCACCGTGTTTTGTTCGTGCAAAAACCAACACTGAACCAGAGATATCATTTTTTAAAATATGGGTTAAAAGAGCAATTTTATCATCTTTTTCAACAAAATAGATAGATTGCTTAATCGTTTCTGCTGTAGAGGAAATTGGGGTCACAGAAACTTTTATCGGAGTATTCAGAATAGAATCTGCCAGTTTCTGAATTTCCGTCGGCATTGTTGCAGAGAAAAATAAAGTTTGTCTTTTTTGAGGTATAAGCTTGATGATTCTTTTCACATCGTGTACAAAACCCATATCCAGCATTCTGTCGGCTTCGTCCAGAACAAATATTTCAAGATTCTTAAGTGAAATAATTCCCTGTGCAACAAAATCCAGCAATCTTCCCGGAGTTGCTACCAAAATATCTACACCTTTTCTCAAGGCTGCTTCCTGGTTTCCCTGTTTTACACCACCAAAAATTACCAATTTTCTGAGGGGTAAGTTTTTACCATAAGCATTAAAGCTTTCTTCAATCTGAATGGCCAATTCTCTTGTAGGAGTAAGAATCAAAGCTTTTATATGATTATTTTTCGGTGCTTTTCTTTCGGTAAGATTTTGTAAAATAGGAATGGCGAAAGCGGCAGTTTTTCCTGTTCCTGTTTGTGCTGTTCCTAAAACATCTCTGTGTTCTAATATGGAAGGAATTGCCTGTTCCTGAATAGGAGTAGGCTTTTCGTAGCCTTCATTTTGAAGCGCATCAAGAATGGGCTTAATTAATTTTAAGTCTGTGAATAACAAAATATATATTGTGTATTAAAATAATGCGGTTGAAGCAGTATACTTCATCATTTTTAGCAGATCTGCTAAATGTATTTTAACAGAATTTTTAAGTAAAATCATTTACTATTTGGCTGAGAATGCCGCGAAATATACTGCAAAGATACTCTAAATTAATTTAAGAATATTACTGAACCTTTTCCCACTGCTGATTATGCTTTAAATCTTCGAAAAATTTGTAAACAGTCATTAGTTTTTCCGTTCCTTTTTTTCCGTAGTCTTCAATGTTTTTTTCTGAACCGTCAGCAAATTTAATTCTTAGAAAAGAAGTAGATAAATCGGTAATATTACGTTTTCCGTATTTGTCATTTAAGCTTTTAGCGTTCAAATCGTCAAGAAGAGTTGTGAGTTTTTTGTAATCAGCTTCTTTAATGATTGTTTTAAATGTACCTTCTCTGGGTTTATCGAATTCACCTTTAGAAAACCCTTTAGAAAAATTGAAATGTTCTGCTTCTAAAACTGCTGTTCTGTCTCCATTAATCGTCATTTTGTAGATCGGACAAGAACCGAAGCAAGGTCCTGCTTCATATTCTATCGTTGAATATTTTGAGGTTATTTTTTGTGAATTGCAAGAAAATACAAATGCAAATGCCAAAAGGCTGAATAAATACTTCATTTTTGTTTTTTTAATTTAAAAACCTCTGTCAATAATTGTTCCAAATTTTTATTTTATGAGCTTCCAATCTTGATTAAATCGTAGATCGAATAGCTTTTTATAAAGAAGTTTTAAACCATAAGTTCCTGATAAGCCATAATCTTCAATGGTTTTTACTTTACCATTATCATAAAAGATTTTTAGCTTTGAAGATTGATCATCTGTCCAGTGAACCGCATAATTATCAAGAAGATTCTGAAAATCAATATAGTTTAAAATATTTTCAAGTTCTCTGAAATTATTTTGTTTTACTACAACTTCAAATGTTTTTCTATCCGGATCCGAAATCTCTTTTACGAACTCTGCATTTTTAAAATCAATGAAATTATAGGAATCTGCATAAAATGTGGAAGTTCCGTTTTTATTTATTTCTAATTTGAAAATCGGACAATATCCATAACACATTTCAGTTTCATATACGATTTTGTCTACAGATAATTTTCCCGGCTGAGGATTGTATTCAATGATATTTCCAAATTTATACTCTACAATTCTGGATTCAATATGATGATTGAAGATAAGTTCTTTGGCATTAATATCTTCAACAGCGACATCATAGAAAACTTTCAAAAAGTCTTGACTATTAATTTGAATAACTAGAGGAATAACAAATGTATGGAAATTTGGGCCTAAATTTTTTATTTCATAAGAACCATCGATATCTAAAATTATGATCACAACAGAGCTGCAGGAAGTGTTTTTTTTCGTTTCAGAGTCATATCCACCACATGTCTTATCATCACCAATTATAAGCAAATCTGTTTTGCCATTATGATCAAAATCTCCTTTGTAGAAGCTTTTTGTAATTCCTAATTTTTTTGCAGTATTTCGCAATAATTCAGTTACAGAATGATAATTTTCGCCAAAACTCTCAATTGTTTTTAATTCAAATTCAGATAAGTGGTCTTTTTCACTTTTAGAACATGATCTTACAAAAGACTCAACCTCGAGTTCTGTCTCGAGGCTGTCTATTTTTGATAAAACCTTACTTTGTGAAAAGTAAAATTGATTGATTAAGATAATTAAAAAAAATACTATTTTTCTATCCATGAAGTTTTTTCCAGATTGCATCTTTCAGTTCCATCAAACCTTCTCCGGTTACTCCTGAGAAAAATAAAGGTTTTCTGTTCTCAGGGAATTCTGCTAAAACTTCTTTTTTTAGTTCATCATCCAAAAGATCTGCTTTTGAAACGGAAATAATGAAATCTTTATCTAATAATTCAGGATTGTATTCTTTCAACTCATTTTCCAAAATTTTAAATTCCTGAAAATGATCTTCAGAATCGGCAGGAATTAAAAATAATAAGATTGAATTTCGTTCAATATGTCTTAAAAATCGGTGTCCTAATCCTTTTCCTTCCGCTGCACCTTCAATAATTCCGGGAATATCTGCCATTACAAAAGATTTGTAATTTCTGTAATCAACAATTCCTAAATTGGGTGTCAAAGTAGTAAATGCATAATTGGCGATCTTCGGTTTTGCTGCAGAAACAGACGATAATAAAGTAGATTTTCCTGCGTTAGGGAAACCAACTAAACCTACATCTGCTAAAATTTTAAGCTCGAAAACAACGTAACCTTCCTGACCATCCATTCCCGGTTGTGCAAATCTAGGAGTCTGGTTGGTAGAAGATTTGAAGTGTTCGTTTCCTTTTCCTCCCATTCCGCCTTCCATCAGGATGATTTCCTGACCATCTTCCATAATTTCACCGATGATTTCGCCTTCTTCGTTTTTAGCGATAGTCCCAATCGGAACTTCGATGTAAACGTCTGCTCCGTAAGCCCCGGTCAGCTGGTTTTTTCCTCCGTTTTCACCACGTTCCGCTTTTACGTGACGGGTGTAACGAAGGGGTAGTAAAGTCCATTCATTGGCATTTCCTTTCATAATGATGTGTCCACCGCGACCTCCATCACCTCCATCGGGACCACCTTTCGGGATATATTTTTCGCGACGAAGATGGGCAGAACCTGCGCCACCATGACCGCTTTTACAATGAATCTTTACGTAATCTACAAAATTTGACATAATTTTAATTCAAGGTTTTATATTTAAAATTCAAAGTTCCAAACCTTGAATTTTGAACTTTGAATATTGAATCAAAAATTTATGAAAATTTTTGAACTTCAGCGAAAAGTTTTTCAGAGATTTCGTTGATGTCTCCGACACCGTTGATCTCTACATATTTGCCTTGTTGTTTGTACAACTCGGCAACTTCTGCTGTTTTTGTGTAGTATTCTTTTATTCTGTTTTCGATGATCTCAACATTGCTGTCGTCTGATCTTCCGCTGATTTCTCCTCTTTTCAAAAGTCTTTCAACCAAAATAGAATCTTCAACGACCAAAGAAAGGCAAACGTCGATCTCATCATTTAATTCTTCTTTTACTATTTTTTCCAAAGCTTCTGTCTGAACGGCGGTTCTTGGATATCCGTCGAAAATAAATCCTGCAGCATCACTTGGTTTTCTGATCTCATCAATCAGCATATCTGTCGTTACCTGATCCGGAACCAATTCTCCTTTATCGATGTAAGATTTAGCCAGTTTCCCAAGTTCGGTATCGTTTTTCATGTTGAACCTGAAAAGGTCACCTGTTGAGATTTGTTTTAAATTGAATTTTTCGATTAGGTTTTGCGCTTGAGTTCCTTTTCCACTTCCTGGAGGACCGAACAGAACAATGTTTATCATAATGTGGTTTCGCTATTGGCAATTGGCGAATGGCTTCTTGCTCTTAGCATTTTTAAATTAATAATTACTTTTTACTTAGATATAATTTTTAAAAGCTAATAGCCAAAAGCTAGAAGCTGATCGCATTTTAGTGATTGATTTGTCCGTCTTCCAACTGATATAAATTCGGTAGGTTTCTCCCTAACTCATCATAATCCAGTCCGTAACCCAATACAAATTTGTTTGGAATTTCTTTTCCAATATAATCAAGTTTAAAATCTTTTTTATAAACTTCAGGTTTCAATAGGAATGAAGCAATTTTTACAGATTTCGGACGTTGGGTTTCATTAAAATATTTGAAAAGACTTTCAACAGTATTTCCGGTATCTACGATATCTTCTACAAGAATAATGTGACGGTCTTTTACGTCTTTCGTTAATTCCATTTTCTGATAAACAATTCCTGTAGATTCTGTCCCGGCATAAGAACTCATCTGGATAAAAGCGATTTCGCAAGAGCCCGGATAATGTTTAAGAAGGTCTGAAAAAAACATGATAACACCATTTAAAACACCAATAAAAACAGGAACTTCATTTTTATAGTCTTCGTGAATTTTTAGAGCAGTTGCTTTTACAATTTCCTGAATTTCGGCATCCTTTAAATAGGGAACAAAAGTTTTGTCGTGAACTTGAATACTTTCCATAAAATTTTTCGTAGGCGGCAAAGTTACGGATTTTTGATTGAAATATTTTTAGGAAGGGTAGGGTTATTTGCATAAATGTTTTTGAAGTGATCTAACTTTAAATTTGTATCACTGTTGTTTATTATTTTTGCAGATAATTAAGTCTGTGAAATTGATATGATAAATGATATATTTTCTGAAAATAATCAGGTTGAAGTGGTTTCTTCTTTTTCTGAATTGGTAAATACCAAGTTTCAAGGGGAAGTAAATGCTCTGTGTTGGGAAAGAAGTTTAACCGGAGATTTTGAAGAAATTGTTTCGAAGCTTGAGTTAAAAGAAAATATTACAGAAATTTCTATTGAGGAGCTTTTGGTTTTAAACTTATCTGAAAAGGGGAGTGTTGCAAGAGAAATTATGCTAAGTGATTTGCAATTATTATCAGATTTCGGAGCTTCTCCTTCTCTTAATTTACTTAAAAATTATGATCGTGATGATGAGCTTGATTTTATTTCAACCGATGTATATTCTTATCATGTAGACCGCTCACCAATTGGAACAGATACCTTTTTGTGTACTTATTATGGTGCAGCAAGTGATATAATTCCAAATAATCAAGTTGTACAAAAAATATTGATTCCTGAAGTTCGTGAAAAACTTAGTCAATTATATGACGGTTCAGAAGGTGATTTTGAATCTTTTCTTAAAGAAAATTTCTTCGATTTGCATTACGAACCAAAGCCCGATGCACAACCCACCAATTTGGGAAATGGTCATCTTTGGCGATTGGCGGTAGATCATCCTGAGCAAAACGTTTTACCCTGTGTTCATCGAGCTCCTGTGGAAAATAAGGGAGAGTGCCGACTTTTGCTGATCTGTTAATTGTCTGAAAAACAGTGTGCTTTATTTTACAATACAAAGAGACTCGGCAGAGTTTTTTTGATTTTTAATTTCCTGTTATCTTATCAAAATACATTCTTATTCGAATGATTATACTTTTTGGATAAGATTACTCTTTTGAAGAATAATTTTCAATAATTAATGATAAATGTCATAAATGATGATTCAGACGCTGTTTGGAGGTGTTGTTTTGATGTGTAAACTGTTGATTATTAATAAATAATGATGATGAATTCCCAATAAGGTATAAAAAATATTTTACAAAATGTAAACGATTATGTTACGAATTATTCAATCCATATTAAAATATGGTTAAAAAATCAGGTAGGGATGTGCTATTTAAATGATTTTGTGTATTTTTGCTGCTCAAACTGAAACTGAATGAAAATGTTTAACACCTTCTTTCAGCACCTTGTTCAACAGGTGTTGATTTTCCCTTGTGATTTTTCCCCACACGCAACATCTTTTGAATTTGCTTCCATGGCAAATTTCTTGTCAGTCAAGAGGCATATTCAATTCTTATCAATCCGAGAAATAAGGCTCTAAACCCTTAATTTTCTTCAAAATATAAACATTTTGCTCAGAGATTATTTCTTTGGGTTAAAATCATATTATCAAAACTCATGATACCCTCATCCATGAAAAAAATATATCAACTAAAAACAAATGTCAGTTTAAAATTATTTTTGACATTATTTATCACTCTTTTGTGCAACAGCTTTTTATTTGCTGATGGTTCAAAAGATTTATACCCGAACGGAAAAGCAGGATACCGTGCTTACCTTAGATCCAGCTTAACGCCGGATACAGAACGATGGCCGTTTCCTACAAACGGAACGCATTATGTGTATGCAAAAGAAGGAGAGAGAATTACTTTAGCATCCAGTGCGCAACTTGCCGGTAATGCAAAAATCATGATGTACAATCCATCAGGTACCCTTATTGTAGATAATAATAACGCCGGTCAAATCGCAAGTAGAGATCAGGAAAAAAACGGCCCTAAGCTTTTTAATGAAAGTTCAAGTACTAAATATACACCTATATATTATCTGGTTCCAAGCGGAGGGACAGGTATCTATCGGGTAGAATTTCTTGCAAGAGGTACTACAATTCCTAGCACCACTATTCTTGCAAACTCAAACTGGACGCAGGATAACACGGCCGGTATTTATGCATGGGATATTTCCGTTATCAACACAGCAAACACCGGATTTATCAATGGTCGTGTTTATGCAAATTTGCTTAATATGAGTAACGGAAACCAAAATTCGAGCTCCAACGGATTCTATGGAATTGTATACGGATTGACGGACGATGGTTTTATTTATAGAATTAATAATAATGGTAATAATGGGTTGTACTTCTCGTTTTTTATCAACAACAACGGTTTTACAAATGCCAGTGGAGTATCGGTTTATAAGAGTTTAAATATTACAAACCTATCTAGTACTGATGTACAAAATCCTACGTCTGCAGATATTTCAAACTCAACAACACAGCAGATTACCCACAAAATCTTCTACACCCTGCCTTCTTCAGATCTGCCTGAAACCAGCGTTGGTGCAGTACCGGGAAACAGTACCTGGTTGAGAAAAACTCCTATTGTACCTGTTGTAACTTCATTGAATACACAGGGAGTTGAAGGTACAAATGGGCAGGTAAGCTCGAAGGGAGGATATATTAAATTTAATTCCAACAGACCCGCAAAGTATACGATCATCATTAAGAGCAGCGCCACTCCTGCTACTTTTACGGAAAGAGTTTTGCTGGGTTTTGCCAATGCCAATGCCAACAGCATATTATGGGATGGAAAAGATGGAGCAGGTCAGCCTCTTCCAGTGGGAATTCATCAGGCGGATGTTTCAGTTCAGCTTCAGGGAACAGAGGTGCACTTTCCGTATATTGATATGGAATACAACAGGTTCGGAACGATCATTGAGTTGCTGAACAAAGATGATCTTTCTCAGGTTGCGTCAAGTACAGTTTACTGGAACGATACTGATATTCCAAATGTTAATAACGGTAGTAATTCTTCACCTAAAAACAATTCTCATTTACCGCCTGTAAATAGCGCAGGATTAAATAGTAATATAAATGGACATATTTGGGGAGTAAACGGTACAGGAACGGGTGGTCAGTTTGGTGATGTAAAGTCAATGGATACCTGGGCATTTGTGAAAGGTCCTGTTGAAACACAGCCTGTACCTATTGTTACTCAAATTGCGGATCTTAAGATTTCTCAGGCAGTTGCAGATAAAACAGCTGTTATTCCCGGAGATGTTGTTACTTTTTATGTAAAAGCTAAAAATGATGGACCAAGTGCAGTTACAGGATCTAAATTTACGTTTACAATTCCTGTTGGATTTAGTCCTCAATCGGTTGTATTTGATGGTAAAGGGTGTGGTACCGAGTCACTTGCCATAACTTATAATGCTGCAACAAGAACCTATTCATCTTCTATTGATCTTCCGAACGGTTGTGAAATCGGTTATACCATAAAATTAAATGTAACCACAGGTGTGAATTCAGGAAATCAAAATTTTAAAGCAGGTATTTTACGTCCTAATGACGTTACCGACCCTGATGCAACGAATCCTGATCCGACAGTACAGCCTACAGACGCACAGGCAGAATGTACTAATAATGGTATTGGAGGAAGCTGTAACAATATCAAAAATTTATCGCTTTCTTATACAGCGGCAGCAATATGTACGGAACAAGTCGGAGGAGAAGACTTTACTACTTCATTTGGAACACCAAAAACATTTGTTCAGCCTGCAACGAATTACGGATTTGTGTTTGACATTTATTCTATAGACAATTCCTTTAACATGACTGTAAATGGTGTGAAAATAGCATCTTCTGAAATTGAATTCCAGTCTGGTGCAGTACCCGGAATTAATATTCGTTTTGCTGATGGTGATCAATATGAAGTGAATACTCCTTTGATATACAATTATTCAGGATCTGCTGCTGCACCACTTATCAGAGTAGTAATCAGTCCTACAGGTGTAGTTTCTATGTACGGAAGTAAAACTGCAGGTGGAGCACTTTTCCCGCTTGAACTTTTCAACGGAAATTCATTTAACACAATACCTTGGAACACTTCTTCCGGTAATACAATAACAATTACTCAAGCTGTTGTAGGAGCAACAATTATTACCGGTAGAGGATACGGACTGAATATCGTTCAGTGTGCATGCTACAATCTTCCGAATACGACAACTACGGGTATTGCTGCTCAACATGGTATTACGCTTCTTAAAAGAGCAGGAGCTGCAGAAGGAAACTGGCCAATGATCAGAACCGGAGCACATACTGTTTTAGAATCAAATACTAAAGGCTTTGTAATTACGAGAGTTCCTACGACAGGTCTTTCGGCTATTACTCAACCTGTAGATGGTATGATGGTTTATGATACAACGGCTAAATGTCTTAAAATTTATACAGTAGATACAGCAGTTCCTGCCAATACAGGATGGTTTTGTTTTTCTACACCTGCTTGTCCGTAAAAATAGTTTACAGAATTCAGGATAATCATTTAAAGTATTTAAAATAAAAATTAAGGAAGAAATGAAAAAAATATATATAGCTGCATTTACAATAGTCGTTGCTATGATCAATGCTCAGGTTATTATTGGTGATGCGGTTGGTACTGCGCCGGCAAACCAGAAGGGTTCAGTACTTTTAGAGTTTGCTGCAGGGCAAAATAAAGGAATGGTTTTACCTTATGTAAGAACAATGCCGTCAACACCTACAGAAGGAACAATTGCATTGGATGCCACTTCCGGAACAGCAGCAAGAGTGAAATATTTCAACGGCTCATGGATTGATCTTAGCGGACAGGATGGAAACATTACTTCTGCTTTAGCTTCTCAACCTACGTCAGCACAAGTTACGGAAGTTGCAGGAGCGAAAACAATCGTTGGTAGTGCTACTACAAGCGCTGATGGAGTTTTGGTTCTTGAATCAGCATCCAAAGCGATGATTTTGCCAACGGTTGAGGATGTACAAAACGTTGTGAATCCTGCACCTGGTATGATGGTTTATGTAAATAAAGCAGGTTCTAAAAGACTGGCTGTGTTTAACGGAACCAGATGGAGTTTTTGGAAAGCAACAACAAATTAGATTTTATTATATAAGAAATCATATTGATAAAAAAACCGCTTTTTAGCGGTTTTTTGTTTTTCATAGAATTATAAATGAAATATTTACAGATTAAGTTCTGAATTCATTTCTTCAAAAGAAACTTCCCGACTGTTTATTGATCTTATCATGGTAGAGAGATATGACTTTTGCTCGTAATTTAGTTTTGATAAACCTTCGGTAGGAATAATCAAACCTGATCCATCAATATCAATAGCATATTCCCGGGACAGATTAATTTCAGAATTAAATTGTTGATTCATTTTGTGTTGCAGCCAATCAGACACGAGTTTTACATTTTCAGATTTATTTTTGAATATATTTTCCATATTTATATTATTTGAACCGGTAACCGATTTAGTTGGTTATTCTGAATATTCTTTTGTAAATATTATAAATATCGAGAAGATAAGTTATGATTCAAATCACTAAAGTGTGTATATTGAATAATATTTTAAAATAAAAAGAATTTATTTTATCAGGTCTAAATAGCATTACAAATACTTCCTTGAATACATTTCCTATTTCAATATTAATAATAAAGTTTTTATGATATTAAAATTGAATATCAATAAACAAACCATTTTAATGTTAGACTATATTTTAAAGGAAAATGAATAAATGCAAGTTGTTGTAAATCCGGAGAAATAAAGGATTAAATAATAATTACTTTCCGATACAGTACCTAAAGATTCCTTTATTTATGGTACTTTAAAGATATAAAGATGTACAAAAGTGGTACACGATTAAGATGCTGCAACATCTTTTTTTTCTACTTTTCCGCACGAATCTCGTCACAATAAACACTTGCAAACCAATATCTTACAATATTTTGCGATAAATTTAAATATACATTTGTACTACTTCTGTACACCTTCAATCTTATAAATCCTTGTAAATTAAACAATTAACAATTCCCGACTGCAACGGTGATAATTGATACATTTCGCCAGTACACCTCAATTTTCATCTATTTAGGATAAAATAATTTTAGAATTCTACAGTGTATAGATCAAATTTTATATTAAAATATTTAATTAATTTACTTATTAATTCTCTGTTGGATTTACTAACTCTAAATTTTTTGAGAGGTTTGACCATTTACTAGGGGCAAAACTTGTTATTACCTATCACTCCTCTATCGTTTACTTTGGTTAATTGATTACCTTATTCAAATGGAACTCCTTCAGGTTCACCAATGTTAGTCTCAAAAAATTCTTTGTTCATAATATTTGTCATAAATTCCTTAGCTGTATTGTCAATATTTATCAGTTGATTTTCACTTTTTAGATTGAGGCGTTGCATAATAAAATCTTTTCCTTTTTTTTCGTCTCCGCCAAATAGTGGTGCAACATTTATTATTCTAAGTTCACTACGTGAATTTAGTGCTTGCGCTAAAATGATATTTACATAATCATCCGCATAAGAATATCCAATAACAACAATAATTTTAGCTTCATCCAGACAAGAATTTCTTAAAACTGAAGAATAATAAAAATATGGGTCAACAGAGTTCATTTTGTGTTGAATACCAAATATTAATTCAGGTTCCGATTCTATCTTTTGGCTTTTATGCAGCTTTTCTTCTGATAAATACCAATCAATTGAACCGTGAAGTTTATAAAGATTATAATGCTTGCCTTCGTTATTTTCAAAGTTTGATTGATGCCATTCATTCGTTTCTTTTGTAAATCCTAATTCTATCGTTTTATCTTTACCTACAATGTTTTCAAAACACATATCATAATTAAGCGTAAAAACTTTCATCAGGTTTCCTACATCAGTTGAAAGGGATGAAAATGATTGAAAATAATTAGCATCATCATAGCTTCTCAGCCCAACCCATTCAGTAAGTTGTTTTCTGATTAGTTTATGAAACTTCTTTATATTTTCGAAATTGTTTCCTGCTAAATCAAGTAAACGAATGTTCCAAGTCCCAATAAAAGGATACATAATATTACTCTCACGTTTTTCAATTTCCGTAATAACAATAAGCAATCTTTCGACATTAAAAAGCTCATTGAACTTTCCTAAAATTCCGTCAGAATAGTTGATGCTGCTTTTTAAATAGAAATATAAATCTTTGTAAGATTTCCAATCTTCGTGTTTAACAATTAAGTCTTCTATTTTATTGACCATTTGATTTGAAATAGGAATACCCGCATCAACGCTTGCTCCTGCTCCAAGTAAAAACAATAAATGTTCACCTTTTATTTCCATTTTATTACTTTTTTATAAAAACCAAGGATTATCATTTGAGATAGAATTTTCTTCATACCCATCAATTATTTCAAACGCTTCGGTATATTTTGCAATTATTTGAGAATAGTATATTGAAATTGGAATAGACTTAGCATTAAATCCTCTCCAATTTGCTCCCGATAGGTTTAGTACATCTTGCAAATATTTCCTTTCATCAAATCCCTTAGAAGTTCCCAGATTTAAAAACTGAATATGAACAGGGTTAGAAAGTCTTTTGTCTACAACTTCTTTTCCATAAAGCAATCCTTCAAACCAAACCAAATATTCGCTTCGTGATAGTTTTACAAAACTGCTTTCATATGGGACAAGTGTATTATGAAAACTATATCCAAAATATTTATTCTCAAGGTTCACTTTTATTGCTACAAAATCAATATCATTTATTTGTTGTATTGCTTCTGATATTGCCGAAATTTCTTTTTGTTTAATCTTAAATGGCAGATGTAAAACACAAGTTTTATAGTTAGTCATTCTTCCATCACTAAGTATTTTTACTAAATTGTTTTTAAGCGTTTCTAAATAATTTGCTTCAGTTGTTTCGTCTGCTAATACTTCAAGCGTTTTGTATAGACCACTTGAATCTAAGCATACTGTGTAAGCAAAGTATTTGGTTATAAATCCTGTTTCATCATCTCTTTTGTGAGAACTGCCAACTCCAAGGATTAAACAATTATTGTTACTAGGTTTAACTACCCAGGGAATACCGCCCATTTTAGCAAACATTGCTAATGCTAGATTGGAAGTTGACCACTTCAAAGAATTTCGTTCGCCTAATTTTCGATAGTTCACCACTTGTAAGGCAAGATTGTTTTTTATAAAATTATATTTTAAAAAATAGTAATGATTTGAAGTTGAAATATCCTCAAAATCAATTGCATAATCTTCAATATATACACCTATAACTTTTTTATCCGATTCAGAATCTTGTAATATCTTTACTGTATCAACTATTTTGAGCAACTCTGTATTAGAAAAGCCTTCAATCGGAATTTTTTTTACATTGCTGGTATTTAGCCTCACACCAAACATTTGTTCAAATCCTGGAAAAGTCCCTGGATTTGATTTTCCAGTTAAACTTAAAAACAATTCGTTTGCAAATGATTTAAATCGTTCTTCAAAGATAAATGCGAAAATAACCTCTTTCTCTATTTTATGAAGTGGTCCATAATTCCTAATACCTTGAAATTGAGAATTGGCAGAACTTTTATTACTAAAAATGTATTCTTTCTTATTTAGTTGAAATACGGGTGTTTCAACTAAATCTCTTTCGATATGAATTAGATTGCCATCTTCTTGGTTTATGACTTGAATTTCATTATAAACTTTCTCCAAAAAGCTATTGATTAGTTTGAATTTATCTGAATAGTAATTTTTGTTACTTCGTCCTTGTTTATCCAAACTTAAACTGAAAACCTGAACCTCTCTACTGAATGGCAAATCTTTGTTTTTTGAAAATCTAAAATCAATAATAAACCCAAATCGCTTCTGTTCCTCTAAATAAAAAGGTGATAACGAAATTATCTGTTTCCCTTCTTGGAATTTGTTTAAGGTAAATTCGATTTGTTCTTCTGCAAATCGTCTTTTAACTTCAAAAGAAAGTGAACAGGCATTTGCTGTTAATGTATCAAATAATTTTTTCAGTAAAAAACGTTTAGTTAATCCTATTGCATAATTTGCATAAACGATAAACTCGTCAAAACCCTCTTTAGATTCAAAAGACACCAAAAAAGACTTACGTTCTTTCAAATCTTCTGCAATCGGAAGATGATATTGATATACTTTTTCTTCTTTTATGTCATTTTCCTTCTTCAGTTTTCTGAATACTTTAAAGGAAAAGTTAGTTTCAGAAACAGGCAATATATTTAATCTGATGTTCGCCATATATTATAATTTTTCTCCTCTATTTAACCTCTATTTCGACAACTTACCCCAAATATTTTGAGCCAAATCAATTTCCTTATTTGTCAATCCGTAATATAATTTAAGATTACTTCGTTGGTAATTTTAATATTTCTTGGATGTCGGTTTGTTACGAATATTTGTTCAATACCTCTGCTATATTCTGATACGCCGTTTAATATTCAATTTTAACTATCTTTCAATTTATTATCCTTTTCTTCAAAACTTTCCAACTCTTTACTCAATTCTTCCAAAAGTTGTTGTTCTGATGGCAGATACAATTCATATTGGCTTGCAAAAATTTGCTTTTGTCTTTCTGGAAGTGTGAATTTCACTACTGCATCATTTTTATTGGCACAAAGCAAAATACCAATAGTTGGGTTTTCGTGTGGCAGTTTTTCTATTCGGTCGTAATAATTGACATACATCTGCAACTGTCCAATATCCTGATGGGTAAGTTTTGTTGTTTTCATTTCGATGATTACAAAGCATTGTAAAATACGGTTGTAGAAAACTAAGTCTACAAAGAATTCATCACCTTCAATATGTATTCTTTTCTGTCTTGCCACAAATGAAAAACCGTTACCTAATTCTAACAAAAAATCTTGTAAATGCGTTATAATGGCATTTTCCAAATCTCTCTCGTAGTAAGATGCTTCTCTTTTCAAACCAAGAAACTCCAAAAACATTGGGTCTTTGATTATTTCTTTTGCATCAGAAGGCTGCTTCTCATTCCTTGCTATTGCCAAAACACTTTCTTTATCATTACTCAACAGAAGCCGTTCGTATAGACTACTGTAGATTTGGCGCTCCAATTGGCGAACAGTCCAATTATTTTTTACCGTTTCGGCAATATAAAAAGCTCTTTTATCCTGACTGTCAACACTTAATAATAGTTTATATTGGCTCCAGCTCAATTGTGCATACAGTGTATGCACATTCTCAAATGTTCTGTAAAACTGGCGATAAAGATTGATTTGTCTTGTAGAAAAACCACTTCCAAACTCAGGTTGTAGTTGTTCTGAAAGATATTTAATAAGAAACTTACCATAATCTGCTCGGTGTTTGCCTTCTTGTTCTTCTTCAAAAATTCGTTTACCTATATGCCAATACATAAGTGTCCGCTGATGATCTACGGCACGTGTAGCATTGTCTTTCGAACGGACAATGATTGTTTTTATATCGCTTATTACAGATTTATTTACTAACATTTCTTAGGTATGGAATTTAACTTGAGATATTATAAAATTATGAAAAGAAAGCCATATAATATCATTTTAGACTCCGAAAATCAAATATTAAAAAAAGATTTCCAAAAATTATATTAGTTCCCTAAAATCATTATTCTCAATAGTAATAATCATCACATAATTGTTTTTATCTTTTGCTCGAAATTCTATTTCATCTAGATAATTTTCTTCCAATTTTTTCTTCAACCAAATAATTCCTTCTAAAAATAGGTGGATAGAGGTTTTTATTTTCGATCAAATCTAGTCCCCCGCTACAAGTATCTAAAGAACTTTTTATTAATGGTGGCCTTAAAAAGTTCATAATAAGTCTTATAAGTTATGTGTATTTTTTCTTAAAGTTATCGTTTTTTTGAGGCGTATTTAAATTTCAGTCTGATATTAGTATTGAAGAAAATTTATAGCAAAAACACAGGATAATTTTAAAGTATTAATTCTGATGATTAGAATTTACTGACTTATTTGGATAATTTTGTAATTTAACTTTCTAAATCCTGTTGGTATATGGCGAGACTTTCAGACGAACAACTTTCTAAATACGTAGATCAGCTTATGCAGTTGGTTGCTAAGTTACCTTTGAAACATGAAGGCAAGGATTATTTACAAGCCCAAATAATTATTGATGTCTATGACGTATGGCAATTTGATGATGAAAGTAACACCTTCTCTTTGGATGACTATCTTGCAGACCCAAAGAATCCCCAGTACAATAATGTTAAAGCTACTTATGGTATTGAAAATATATCACAATGGAAAAGATATGCAACTACCTTTGTTAATAATATCAAAAAGGTAAGAACTGCTTATCTTAAAAAATATCTCGATTCTTTAGAAAGTCCTTCACCTCAAGAGAAGTCTGTAGCTATTTCTAAACAGCTTGAAAAATTCAACAAAGCTGACCTATTCCATAAATATGGCATAACTGAAATAAAAGATCCGGAGTGGAATGAGCAAGTCAAAGATATCTTATCAAACAAAATGAAGTTTGCTAAGGAACAGGCTTTCTACATAACGAGTACTGAAATTCCCGTTCGAGAGCCGGACCAGAATGATGACACAGTATACATTGTCGAAGAATTAGAAGATTGGATGGCGTGGGAAGGAGTGAGATATGTAAAGAAAACAGAACACTTCGGGAGTGAAAATCGTTTTGATCCGGGATACTTTGGAAGATTCATTGCAACAGATTTAGCAAAAAGAATGCAAGAATTTATAATGAGTAAAATTCGACCATTAAATCAATTTGAAATCAATAAATATTTAGCATTATCTGCTAAACAGTTTGAAACATTTACTCCTCCTAAAAGACATAAAGCTTTCCAATTGAAATTTCATGATGCTTATTGGTATCCCAATCCTATGCCCTATAAAGAAAATGAAACATGGCAAAAAAGATATTCAAACCATTTTTGGAAACATTATACCCGCAATTTTGAATTTTTGAAAGAATCATTTATGTCATTGTACAGAACGTTTTATTCAAATTTTTCACAATTAAATTCTAATGGAGGTTATAATACAGCAAATATACAATTACCCAAATTTCTAAAATTAATTGAGAATGAGAATCCTACAAAGGAACCACCACTGAAATCTTATTATGAATGGGAAAACTCATTGCAAGAACTGAAGATAGAAATATTGGATAATTTAAGTTTGTTGAGATCGGAGAATAAACAAGATTATTTAGAAAAAGTTAGCCTTTCATTACAAAATTTTTTAAATAGAAATTATGTAAAAAAACAACTTTATTTAGGATTGCTAATAGATTACGATTTAAACATAATGGATGTTCTCACCTCTGACAACATTGATAACGAATTAATAAATGCGATAAGATCTAAAGTTATAATCTTTGACGATAGCATGCCATCTAATTATTACGAGACTATAAACAATTTGCAATATACTTTTTATAACTATCACCTAGGAAGGTTCGTGAGTCAAGCTGCAACTTTTACTCAGAATAAAATTCAAGGCTTATCAGATATAGTTTCAAATAATGGTAAAAATACTGAAACGAAACCTGACGATATTGAAGTAGCATATATAAAGGAAATGTATGGTGATGGTTTTATGCCAAAATCTTTAAATATCTCAACTGATGCTCTATATCGAGCTTTGTCAACACTGCCTATTAAACTTCATAAAAGTAAAACACCGGCGGACAATTATTTCAGATGGCAAAATCTCAAAAAGGAGCTAGACTGGGAGGTCTCTAGTAATCTTTTAAAATTAGACGGTGTATTTGACAAAAATATTTATTTATCAAAATTAATAGCTGAGTTTACGGATTGGACTTTCTACAAAGAGTACGACAAAGAACTGATTGAAGATTGGGAACTGGAATATGGGCAAAACTTTATCAATGCTATCAGGTCTTCCGAAAGGGATAATGATTTTGTAAAACAAATGCGTAGACCATTTTCTGATCTTGATACCGGAGGATTAGAATGGATTGAATTAAAAAAAATAAAAGACATCAGAGAGCATGTAAACAATTATATGTTTTTAAGTTTCGTAAACCATTGCCTCGGCTTTTTAAAAAAATATAAGTCGGATTTGGAAAAGGTTAATGCTACTAACCCCCCACATGCTAAAACAGAAAGTATTGTAACTTTCGAAAAAACAATATTACCTGCTAAACAGAAATATATACTACAAATGTTGGAAGATCTAAGTCTAACAAATAACGGAAAATCAATAATTTCCGAAAGAAAAAAAAGTGCATTACGTGGAATTGCAGAGGCTTTAATTGAAGTAAATATTCTATCTCTAAGTCTGGAAAAATCCTATCGTATGATTGCTGAGAAAATAAATGTGGAAATTAGGTCTAAAATAGATATATCATATACTTCTGATATTTACAAGGAGAAAGCACTTAAATACATCTACGATTATCCATATGTCTAATGTTTATACTCTTTATCAGGTTTTATCCCCCCGACCTGATAAGTCCCTATAAATAATAGAACATTTGCACCATAATTTAAATTACATTTTTTATGGAAGCAAAAAACAAATTCGACCTACTCTCCGTACCTGCATTCAATATCCCGAGAGAAAATAATTTTAAAATCCTTAAGGTAAATACCGGAGTGAAGGATTATGGCTTAACGTTTCATTTGGTTGCAGATTACGATAGCAAAATACTTCGAGATAAACTAGATCCTCCATCAGAGACTCTTCACCCTTATATTCTATGTCCAATGATCCTGATGCTTATTACAATAATGATGAAGAGATATTTCAGGTTGGACTTGAGCAGGCAATTAAAAAAGAAAAAGTTCCGGTTGCTTATGATAATGAAATTTTCAATTAACTTGTCAAATTTACAGACTAAAAAGAAATGAACATCAACGTAAACCGGAATAATTATATTCATCTGTTAGCTGCATATTTTGGGAGGTTTATTGCTATTGCAAAAGCTTCTAACCCCTGCAAATTGGTCAGGTAAACCGTCCAATACGGATTCATTTGTAATTGTCTTTTATGAATATTGTTGACCACTTATGCGTTTTATATTTAGGAATAAATAATACAATAGTAGTATTTAAAACGATTATTTAGAAGTAAATAACATTATTGCATTATAAATGTGCACTATATTAAAGGATAGATATTGATAGAAAATTATAAATAAATAATCTGAAATTAAGTCAATTAAAATAAACAGACTAATAACTTAAATCATTCTAATAAGCATATCCTCTTCCCACCTGCGCCAACTCGTAAAAATGTTGAAATGCAACATCTACTTTTTGTGAAAAAACCAATCTGTCATACGAAGTTTCTGGTAATAATCTTCCGAGAACCAACTGAATTTCTCTCTTAACTTTTTCCTGACTTGCTTTTTCCTTATGCCACTCTTGAATGAGAATTTTATTTTTAGAATTGAATAATTTTTCCAATAAAGTTTTTGCTGCTAGTTTTACCGACTTTTCCTCCTCTTTAGTTAGTTTTTCTTTTTTTAATAAATCAAATAACTCTTGTTCGTCTTCTGTCATTTCGTTTTTAGCAGCTCGTTGTTGCTCCTGATTGAGGTTTTCTGCTTGTCGTACCAATTCTTCATAGGCTTCTTCAATAGAAATACTACCTGAATTATAGTCATCAATAATTTTTTGAAAATTGACTAAAAACGAACCTCTTGTTTTATTTTGAGCCATCATCTGAGTTAATTTTATTTCCATTAATTCTCGCAGGTCTGCAAAAGCTATATTTTTATGTTTAATGTCTGGAAATTCATTTCTTAGTGATTCAAAATTAAGTTTACTTAGGTCGATTTGTTTAGATTGACCCATCAAATATTGTACATCAGGCTCTCTCAAATCTCCTTTACCAATCACGCTAGAATCTAGTAAATTTTCAATTTTTTTCTTAGCTCTTTCAATAGCTTCATCCTGATCTATATTTCTATCAACAACCTTTCTCAAATATTGCAAAATATCTCTGTTTTTCTTTACGTGCGGAAAAGCATACACTTCTGGCTGTGCCGAATCGTAGAGTGAAACAATGGTATTTACAAATAATCCCAACTGTTTACGATGTTCGTCTTTTGCTAAAATAAGGTCAGCAAATTCCTGAAAAAGTTCTATTTCTTTAAAGCCTTTTTCATTCATTTCTAGAATTAAACCTACATCTGCTCCTACACTTTTACAAAACACTTTTGCTTCTACAATCGCCTGATCTAATAATGACAGCAATTCTTCAAATTCTTTGGCTGGATATTTATCTTCGCCCTCATTTTGTTTGCCTTTTGTCCCTTCTGCGTAAGCTGCTAAAGCTTTTTTAAGATTTCTGAAGACCCCGAAATAATCAATCACCAAACCGTTTTTCTTTCCTTCTATTACACGATTTGCTCTGGCAATCGTTTGCATCAAAGTATGGTTTTGCAATGGTTTATCCAAGTAAAGTGTAGAAACGGAAGGTGCATCAAAACCGGTCATCCACATGGCTGTTACAAACACAATGCGATAGGTATTGTTGGGGTCTTTAAAATAATCTTCAATATTTCTGCCGTCTTCATCTGGGTGATCCATCAATCTGCGGTGCGGTTCAATATTCAAGCCTTCTTTTTCAAATTTTTCCCGCTCTTCTTTGTCGCTTCCTTCTTGGCTTATCACCACAGCCATTTTGGTTTCATTGATGAACTTGATGGCTTTTTCGTACCGGCTGCGGATTTCCGGATCGCTTGCTGTACTAATCTTTTTCCGAAGTTCCTTTACTTCTTCTTTGAGATGATATTGTACTTTATAGTACATTTTTAAAGCCGTAAATTTATCAATGCTAATGACCATTGCTTTCATTGGTCGCCTGTTGCCATCGTCGTCTTCTACATCTAGCCTGTAGGGAAAATGTTGTACAATGTGTTTAGCTATTTCTTCTAAACGGTCATCTCTTCTAACCACATTCATCAAGGTAGAAAATTCTTTATCCAGTTTTTCTTTTTGCTCGTCGCTTAGGTTTTCATCTTCTAAAATTTCTGCAGCTTCGCCTACCAAATCCGGATTAATTTGCTCAACCCTTGGTACAGATTTTTTGTAAAAAATAGGAACAGTGGCTCCATCTTCTATACTTTGAGCAAAATTATATTCCGAAATATAAGACCCAAACCAATCTTTGGTCAATTCCGTTTTTAAAAGTGGCGTTCCGGTAAATGCAATGTATTGGGCATTGGGCAATGCGATACGCATATTCTCTGCTAAACTTTTGTATTGCGTTCTGTGGGCTTCATCTACGATTACAATCCAATCTTGTCGGTCGGTTAACTGGCTATAAGTTTTGCCGCTTTCTATGCCGAATTTAAAAATTAAACTAAAAACATACTCCCGATTCGATTGCAAATATTCACGTAATTTCGTTTTATCTTTTGGGCGAAAATAGTTTTCTTTCTGATCCTTGGTTTCTACGATGGTTTCGGTTTCCAGAAAATTTCTGTAAATCTGCAGGTCTAAATCTTTACGGTCGGTGATGATGAGAAACGACCAATTGCCTTCCACTTTCCGTTTTATTTTTTTGGAAAAGAAAATCATCGAATACGATTTTCCCGAACCCTGGGTATGCCAGAAAATACCAAGTTTTCCTTTGTTGGTTTCTTTTTCTGCTAAAGCCAAAATAGCATTATTCACCCCTAAAAACTGGTGATTTTTTGCAATAATTTTTACTTTGTTTTTGTGATAGATAACAAAATTTTCAAAATAATCGATGATATTTTCTTTGCTGCAAAGTCCTTCGCCAAAAATCTTTAAACTTAGATGTTCGCCGGTTCTTTTGCTCTCGTCTTCAATCTCGTCTTTGCTGGGTTGCTCGTGGGTAATCGCAGTATCTTTTAATTTTAGCCACGTAAAAAAATGATCCCAAGGTGCATTGAAACTTCCAACTCTTGTTTGTATGCCGTTTGAAACACACACGAATAAATTGTACCAAAACAATTGAGGAATGTCTCGTTTGTAATCTTGCAAATTTTTATCGTAACCAACTTTTACTTTTTCGGTTGCATTTTTTAATTCTATCATCACCAATGGCAAACCATTGATGTAGAGCAACAAATCTGGTCGGCGTGTTATGTTTTGTATTTCCTGATATTCTATGCTCAATTGCGAAACTACCAGAAAATCGTTATTGGTTTTGGTGGTAAAATCCAGCACCCGCACATAATCATTTTCTTCTCTGCCTAACTGATTTTGGTAACTTACGGGAACGCCATTTTTCACCAATTCATACACTTCTTTATTGGCAATAACAGACGTTAACGTAGCTCTGCTTTTGGTAAGTTCGTAGATGGCGTGGCGAATACAATCTTGCGGCAAATACGGATTGAGTTTTTCTAAACTGCTTCGTAAACGGTCGAGCAGCACCACATCTTTCAGCGTGGCTCTGCCGATGAGTTTTTTCTCCCAGGCATCAATATGTGTATAACCCAAACCATCGGTAAATAGTTGAATATCGGCTGTTTCTATGTGAGATTCGTTGATGTGAGCCATATTATCTTATATAATAGTGATGATTTGAATATTGTTTGTGCTTATCTTCCGTCTCAACTGTGTCTTCAACAATTAAATTTATTAAACAATCAATTTTAGCTGGATTTATTCCATTACTTTCATCTGTGGTAATAATTTGTTCCCAAATTCCAGCTTCTTGATATGTTTTCTTTTTTAAATTTTGCCAAGTCCATTCATATTTACCTTGACCTAATAATCCCAAATGTTCCCAATACCATATTTTGTTCTCAGTATAAATAGTAAAATCAGTTTTAATATTTATTTCTTTACCGTTAATGAATGGCTTAGATTCATAGGCAAAATTAAAATGATCAATACCAAATTCTTCTCTCTTTTTCATCAATAAATGATAGATTAATAATTCAACTCTTGATTCCACATATACATTTGGTTCTGGTTCTAGATCATAAAACCTAAATGGTTTATCTAAAAGCAAACTAGTCCGTCGAGATGCAGAATTAGATCTACTTTGGGCAATTTCTAGAACTGTATTTAATTTCTCATCATTAGTTTGAAGAAATATTGTAATTGTTTTTTTAGTTCTAGTTAAGGCAGTGTAAACCAGCTCCTTGTTTAACAAACCATAACGAGCTGGCAAAACCAAAAACAAATGATTAAAACCGCTACCTTGAGATTTGTGTATAGATATTGCATACGCCAACTCAAATGCTTCTTTCTCATTTGCGCGAATATCATAAAATGGAATATTATCTATACCATCTTTGTTTTCATAATAAAATGATTCATTTCTACTGTTATCAATAAATCCCATTGTCCCGTTTGAGAGCAATAAAGCTTTGTTATTGTAATAATTTTGAGTTCTAATTAATTTATCTGCTTTTTTATACTGTCCTTTTCTAAATTCTAACTTCAAATCTTTTCTAAAAATCCGCTGTATATAATCATTAATTTTACTTGTCCCAGAAAATTGACCATTGTATGGACTTAATATTTGAAAATTTTCTAAATTTAATTTTTCGCCTTTTATTTCACCGTTTTCATCAAAACCTAGTAAACAATTTAAGAGCTCCGTATTTGTACCTGTCAATTTTTCTTTATTAGAAAGACGTTGAAACTCTTCTTCGATTTGATCATACAGCTCTTCTTTTGTAGTCCAGTACCTGGCATTAAATCCTTCAGAAATAAAAGTTTCTTTGTTTTTAAATTTAGCTAATAATTGGGGATCAAATTCTCCTTTTTGTTTAAAGGCATCTGCTAATTTTAGAATGTCGTTATCTTTTAATTCAGATCTACAATTAGATTCTAATTGAATAAAATTGTTTTTATAATCGCCGTGAGTTCGCAAGAAACTAATGCAATCTTCTAAAATTCTACCATAACCAATTGCTGGTAATTGATTTGGATCACCTATTAATATTAAACGCTTAAAAGAGGGTTCTTTAAAATTAAAAATATTTAGAAGTTTTTCAAATTTCAGCAAATCTACCATTGATGTTTCATCAATAATCAGATTTTTAATTTCTTTTAATTCTGAAACTCTTATTTTCTTATTTCTTACATCACTTATAAATTTATCTATTGTAGAAGCAATAACATTTTCTTTGCTCAATCTTAATGCTGCCTTACCTGTTGGAGCGAGTAATAAATATTTTTGATTTTCATGCTCTTCTAGATGTTTTATAACATTTAAAATTTCGTGAGATTTTCCACTTCCTGCATTTCCCGCAATTATAAAAAATCTTTTTCTAAAGACATTTCGGTATAAGTTCTGCCGTTCATCTTTAAAAATTTCTACTTCAAAATTATCGCCTATACTTTTCTGCAAGTTGGTAATAGAATTGTCTATATACATATTAATAGCATCAAACTTTTCGTTGTGATCACTTGCACGAAGTAAACTCATAATTTTTTCTTCTACATTTTTTTCAGCATTATATACTTTTGCTAAATAAAAATAAGTAGTATCGTTTTCTTCGACCAAAATTATTTTTTTTGGTTCTTCTTGAAAATGGTTTGAAAAATCAGAACTTATTGGATGGAAAAAACCTTCAGGTAAACTATATTCCTTATTTAATTCATAATACAAAGGATAAGATCTCATTGCCTTTTCAAGATGCGTTGCATCTGTAAAACAATCCCCTTTATTTTCTAATGTATTTAAATATCTTAATACAAGAGCTCGAATTCTTCTTTTATCTACAAATTCCATTGTTTTTTGAAGATCGATTCTCTGTTTGTATTTTGAGTGCGGAAAAAAGGCAATATCTATTTTAAATAAGTCAATTGGAGAGTCTAATTCTTCACCATATACATCATCGTGAGAATCTTGCCAGTAATCGTAATCTTCGTACAACAAATAGGGATTTTCTATAATCTCTTTTACTTTATGAGAACTTTTTACATCATCATCAAAATTTCTAATCCAATTATCAGACAGTTTTAATTTTCCAGAAAGTATCCTTGAAAACTGAAAAGGTTTTAAATTGAGCATCGATAGGGTTAGAAATTCTTTTGTACTAAAATTTCTTTGTTTTAATCTCTCTTGCAGCTCAACTATATGTTTTGAATATCGCTTAGAAATTTCAAAGGAAGATGGGTTTTGAATTATGTTTTCTAGCTCTGTGTCTGGATTTTCTGATTCTTCTTTAAAATCACTATAAAAAGTATTTAACTCAAATTCAGGTTCTTCTTCTTGATTGAGAAATACCCTTGCTAAACTTGTGAATCCAGGAAAGTAAGATCGAGAGTCCCAAGCAAATTTTAATAATTCATCAACTTTAGCAATTTTTTCCAACATTTCATCTCGTGCGACTATACCATCATCTTTACAAACCAATAACGCTTTTCGCATTTTGGTTAAAATATAAATTGCTTCATCATCACCTATATCCATTGCAACATATTTAAAACACCATTCTAATTCCGATTCTGTAATCGCAACTTTTATATTATCCAGAAAATTATCCTTCGCATCGGAGGCTAATTTTTCTGCTTCATCTAAATATTCGTGGTATGGCATTCTGATAGAAGTGTAATCATCAAATGAAAAACGCATCGCCCAGTTCATACTTGGGAAGTTTCTATATTTGAAATTACTTTGTGGTCTTTTCCTTATTTGTTCTATCACTTCTTCAGGACCAAAATGTTTTATTTCCGAAGCCTTTTCCTTACTGTCAATTATTCCTGCACCTACAACCAAATACTGTTGTTCTTCTTCAGTAATTGGATTACTGAATTTTGCATACATAAAAGCAATACTTTTGCCTTCATGCATTTTTGCATTAAATCTTGGGATCCTTACTTCTTCTAAATTTTTCGGATAAGCTCCACTTTCAGCAACTTCTTTTGCTGTTCTGCCAAATGACACTGAAAATGGCCAGCTAAGCATTGAATGCTTTGGTAAATCATCTTCTAGCAATTCAAGATTTGGAGCTGCGGGATTATCGTGTTTTACTTTTATAGATTCATTGCCGAATAAATTAATCGACCAGAAGCAAGGTGGTAGATAATCTATTTCGTTTAGTTTTTTCCCTTTATGCGCAATTTCTTCTACCATATTTTCTTCCTTCCTTTTTCGTATCCTTTCAGAAAGTAAAGAATGGAAACCGTTGCAGTAGGTGTTGGTTTCTGGATTATTGCAAATGCTGCCATTCCATTTATTGTCATGCCATGCCACGCGAAAAGTGGCATGAGAAACTGCCATATTAAACGTATCGTTCTCGAAAAGTTCTGTCGCTTTTTCGCTTTTATTATCGTCTTCCAGCATTTCGTCAATTTTCTCCATTAATGATAAAATGACAACCAATTGCTTTGGACTTAATTTTCTTGAGCCACGGGTATTTTTTTTTGCATTCATAAGAATTGCAATTTTATCGAAACCTAGTTTTTTTTCTTTAGCAATTTCAATATAGCTTTCCCAATCCTCAGAATTAAAATCATCAAAGTTCATTTTCATGATATCAATATCATAAGGATCATTTATATCGTAATTAGCCATATTTTAAATATTTGAATTAGGATTCCAGTATTCAGTAGCAAAAGAAATTAGTTCACTATGTCTATTTTTAATTTCAACTTCCGACCAATTTTCTTTAAATGCTTCTAACTTTTGACGTTGAAGTAAAACAGATTGTGTTTCACGTTCAGTAGGTAAATTATTGCTATCACTTGAATTTCTGCCTCTTGTTGATAAAACTAAATTACCAATATTATTTAAAAATTTATCCTTGAATTCTTGAGTGTATTCAAAACCTTCTGGTTTTTGTGGTGTCCAATGGTCTAATGTGTTTTCAAGATTTCTTTTACCGTATGAATTTACAAAATCACTATAACTCATATTTGGTTCTTTATTTTCAAATCTCAATTTATTCTCATATTTCCATAACAAATATCTTGTTGGTTTAAAATAGTGTGAATTTGAATTTAATTTACTTATAAAATCTCCAGTGAAATTCCAATAATCTTTAAAACCATAATTAGCATGGTAAATTAGACTTGTCTCCAATTCAACTAAATCACCATTATAGTTAAGCGCAATATTATGCAATCGATTAGTTCTGTAATTTCCAATTGTGTACAGCATTTTAAACAAAATTATTTCGGTTAGTCGAAGAATTTTTTGTAATTCATGACTTTGATGAAAATGAAATAATTTTAATACTAATGGAAAAGAATTGTATGTATCTAAATACAAAACATCTCCTAATGAACTTTCATAAATATATATTTTTTGTATCTCTACTACACTTTGAAAACTCTTTTTTAAAGCAACACTAAATTGCTTTATCCAATTTGACTTATTCTCTTCTTTTTTTAATATTTTTTTGACACGCTCCAAGGAAGTATCATCAGTTGAAAGAAACGCAATAGTATGAAAGTTTAAAACCTGATCTTCATCAGCTATTGAAATTAATTCTAAAGATTGATAGATAATTTCAAATTCCTTTTCAACATATGAAATGTCATTATTAGGATTTTTTTCAGTTTTTGCACAATCAAGATAAAGGTGAAACATTAGGAATGACTTTAACTTTTCTAATTCTGTCAAGTCTTTTCCCCTATCATTTTGAAAAGTAAAAAGTTGTGTTGCTTCTGCTTTGTCTGAAACAGAGTCGGTGGTTATTTTAGCATTTTCAATTAAATCCTTCCATCGTACAATATCATCTATACATACTTCTTCTTTGGAAAATTCAGCGGAAAAGAATTCAAAAGATTCTAAAATTCGTTTTCTAGATTTAGTATCTGCCTTATCTTGAACATTATTTATTAGTAAATTTTGAAAATAATTATTATCATAACCAACTGTTGACAATTTTTGTTGATGATCAGAATTCAGAAGATAATCATTGAAAAGATTAGTAGCTGTTGATTTTAATTCAGGAATATCTTTTAATTTATTTTGAATACAGCATAAGAAAATTACAACAGTTGTTAATCTCTGTTGGCCATCAATTATCCAAAATTTATTCTTATCATATTCATCAGTTTCAAACAAAAAATGTCCTAAATGATATTGCTCCACAGATTTAGGATGTTCTTGTAAGTCAATTAAAAACTGCTTAAGATGTTTATCCTTTTCCCATGAATAAGCACGTTGATAATTAGGCACAGCAAAGAGATTCTTGCGAGGGCTAAAAATATCACTGATAGTTGATTTATAATCCATTTTTTTCTAAATTTTACATTCTAAAAATAATACCTGTGGAAATTGCTTTTTTTTGGTTTCCAAATAGGTTGTATTCCTATTATCCAATGCGCAAGAATTAAACGCAATAATTCCAAGTTTTCCATCACAAAACTTTTTTAACTCACTTCGCATCTTGACTTGAAAATAAGAGCAAGCTGTATTGAATGCTTCTCCTACAATTTCAATATTATCTTTATCTATTACCGTTAAATCTCTTCCTGAATGATTGCTCATTTTCAGTTTGACATTTTTTATTTGATGTTCTACGAATAATATGTTTGCTGCTTCTAGCAAAACCAAATCAGAATAAATACGATTGCTCATTTCGAAAAAAGTAAGATTTTCATACGGTCCAAAATTCAATTTTACCCTTTTTGCCCAAAGCATATGAGATAAAGTATTCATTGTCGGAATCTCTAAAACAACAGATTCAAAATATTGATGATAGGCAGACTTTAGTTCTTCTAGTTTTTGTAAAGATGTTATTTCCTTTTCAAATAGTTCTGATAATAGAAATGTTTTGCTTTTGGATTTTGCCACTATTTAAACTTTGTTATACGTTGCTCTCTCCTCTGCCACCATCCCCAATTCTTCTTGTACCAAATGCTCCACACTTAGCTTACCGCTTATTAAGCGGGGCAATAACAAATCTCGTGTTTCTTGTAGTAGTTGGTTTTTGTTTTCTAAAAGATCTATTTCTTCTAAAAATGGTATTATTAATTGTTCAAATTTTGTAGCTAATTCAAAATTAGGCAAGATTGCTTTTTCTAAATTTATTAAACTTGGTGTTAAATGAAGAACATTTGCACCATTAGCAAATTCAGCTAGTTTAAGACCAATGCCAGAATATCTAAAAAAAGAATATAAAAATATTTGTGGCAAACTAACTGGAACAATTTTTACTAAATCCATCGAAAAGATAAATTTTGGAATATTCATTTCAGGAACTCTTGCAACTCTTCCAACTAATTCTCGGTTCTGCGTCATATCAGTAACTGCAAGAATGATATCACCAGTGTTTGCTACATTATTTTCTGAGAATTTACCTTCAAAATATTTTAATCCGTCTCTTCGAAAACCACCACCTCGATTAATGTTTTTTAGATTTAACATTGGTAAACCGCCATCATCCCTTAATTCTTCAGATGAATAAGATTTACCTCTGAAAATTGAGATGTGATTTTTAAGTTGTGCCTTCTCCCAACCTTCCGGCAAACCATCCACTATTGTCGCCTTTTCATAACCTGGAAAACGCAAACGCACAAACCATTCTTTATAAATTTCTTCTGCCATTTCTTCTAATAGCTTGATCCGTTGTTTGTTGTTTTCTATCAATTCATCGTAAGAAGAAAGAATGGATGCTATTTTTTGTTGGATGGCAAGTGGGGGAAGTGTTAAAGGCAATCTTTTTATCATTTGCAAACTTAAAAAACCTTGTGCAGAACCACTTTTTATATTTTCAACCCATTTTTGCAAATAGGAAGATTTGAAATAATATAACAAATATGATGAACTGACTTCATAATTATCAGGTCTTATTATTGCAACACTACTTGAAAGTCCAAAATTATCAGTTGAACTATATAAGTGTGCTCCTCCAATAGAACCGATAATAGAAAAAATTAAATCTCCATCTTTAGGTTTTGTTAGTGCTTTAGAATTTTCTCGGAAGTGTTTTTCGTAATCTTTTTCAGTGATGTATTCAACTTGTTTAAGATTGATTCCATCTTTATTAAAATTTTTTGAAGTTAAATAAGGAATTCCATTTGCAACTCTTTGAATCCTGGCGTGAGCACCGTCTCCAATAATACAAACATCACCAATTGAGGTTTTTTTAAAATTCATTTACCAATATTTTTTTAGTTGATAAAATTATTTTCTCAATTTCGTTTGCTTTAATACACAATTTTTCAAATTCATTTATTTTACTTTCAAATTTAGATTTAAAATCATCGTTAGAGATGCTTTCTCCCTCAACATCCACCCCAACATATCTTCCTGCATTCAAAGAATAATCCTGCTCATTGGCATATTCTGTTTTGTGGGCTACTTTGCACAAACCTACCACATCGGTGTATTTCGCTTCCGGGAAACGGCTTTGCAACCAGTGGATATTGGTTTGGTAATGGGCTAACTGGTCGGTGCAGTTTTTATAGTTTTGTTGCAGTTCTTCTATTTGTTTGCTGGCATTGAGTGCTAAAGCAGTCCAGTCTTTATCGTTTTTTATTTTAAGCTGTTTGTCGGCAATGGTTAGCAATTCCAGAAAATTGTCTTTGCTGGTTTTTAAATTGGTTTCAATGGTTTTTAATGCAGTTATGTATTTTTCAATATGGGTTGAAAAGGCGAGTTGTTCCTTATTTGATGAGATTGCTTCGTACCTCGCAATGACGGGAAGAAGAATATTTGGTACGGTTAAATTATTTATTTTATCCAGCAAACCGCTTTCGGCAATGGTTTTATAAACATCGGGTTTGTGTTTGGTTTTGCTGTCTGTAGCATATTGTTTTAAATTGGTAATTGTGGTTTTTAATAGCGTACAATACGCATTAAAAGCAGCGGGAACTTCGGCTATTGCTTCGTTGGCTTGGTTAATGTAATGCTCCACTAATTCCAAATAACGCTCATTTTCGCCCCTGTACAAGCGCACAATGGCTGTGAGGTTTTGAATGTGTTCTTCTCTCCATTCGCGGTGTGCACGATCTATTTGATGGTATGTATTTCGGGCATCTAGAAATAAAATTTGATCTTTTCGCTCATTGTTTGCTTTCTGTTTGTCGAAAAACCAAAGTGTTGCAGGTAAAGTAACCGTGAGAAACATATTAGAAGGCATAGAAACCATACAATCTACAATACCGCTATCGACCACTTTTTTACGAATTTCATATTCCGAATTTCCGGCATCAGAAGCCGAGTTAGGCATTACAAAACCTGCTCTTCCTTTCTCGTTGAGCGAGGTGGCAAATAAAGAAATCCAAAGATAATTGGCATCGGTAATACTGTCATTGGTATTTTTTCCCTTATTTTTTGGCAAGCCGTATTTGTAGAAACGTTCATCGTTTTTCACTGTGCTTTCCTTCACCGATTTAACATTAAACGGCGGATTTGCCATCACAAAATCAAACTTTCCTAAACCATTGTAAGGGTCATTTTCGTAGGAATTTGTTTCGGTAATTTCGCCCCGAATATTGTTGACCATTAAGTTCATCTTAGCAAGCCGTGCGGTTTCACCCATATATTCCTGTCCGTAAACGTAAATATCATTTAGGTCATGGTTGGCTTCTTTCACAAAAGTGGCACTTTGCACGAACATTCCGCCTGAACCACATGCAGGATCATAAATTTTTCCGGCATAAGGTTCTATCACTTCCACAATAAAACGCACCACCGAAGTTGGGGTAAAAAACTCGCCGCCTTTTTGTCCTTCGCTCATCGCAAATTCTCCTAAAAAGAATTCGTAAATTTTACCAAAAATATCTCCGCTTGCATCTTTAGGAATATCAGAAAATGTTTTCAGCAATTGCGGTAAGATGTCGGCTTTCTTTTTTTCAATATCAAAGTAGGCTTCTTTGGGTAATACATCTTTGAATTTATCGTCTTGGTATTGCTCAATACCTTCCATCGCTTCCCTTAGTTTTTTTGCTAAACTTTGGTCTTGCGGCAATTCCAGCAAATAATCGTATCTGGCAAAATCAGGAAGATAAAAACCGCATTTTGATAAGGCGATTGCTTCTATTGTTCTTTCTAATCGAGTTCCTTTTTCGGCATTATATTCTTTAAGAATTTCTGGTTCGAAATGGCTGTATTTATTATCTGCAAAACGAAGGAAAATTAATCCTAAAACGGGGACGGCATAATCAGAAGCTTTTAATCCGCCATACGCACGAAGCGAGTTTGCAGAATCCCAAAGGTCTTTTTCCAATTTTTTGAGTTGTTCAGTTGTCATTTTTTACTTAAATATTATCTAGAGATTCCAAGCAAGATTTTGCAATCTACTATTTACAATGTTTCGATCAATCTTTTTAGGATCGGGATAAACATAAATCTATCTTTAATTCATTAGCATTTTAGTCACAGGAGCTCATTATTTTGATAAATTCCTCCCATTGGCCTTGATAATTGTTATTTATTATTTCGATTTCTACAATGACTACATCAAGTGATTTTAAAGTTTCTCTTTTTCTTTGCTCAAGTTCAATCTCTCTTGTCACTTGAATTAAAGGTTTTGTGTAATAATAAATTTTATTCTCTAAGTTTGAAATTGATTTCAAACGTGCTCGCTTAGTTAAGATCCACCATAAGTCTATCTCACTAAAATCTAAGCCGAAACCGGCTATGTGCACATTACTTGAAAAAAATAATTCGACCCAAGAATAATTATCAAATTCTTTTGTTTCTAGCTTTTTCTCAATTGTTAAAATTGGCGAGTGTGGTTCTTTATGGTTAAAATCGTAAGTTCCTTTGAGATATCTGTCAATTTTTCCAACAGATCCACAATAGTGATTCATCCCTAACATGATACTTTTAGGAAAGTCTAATTCTCCATGTACATTCCATAATTTACCAATAGTTTTTTTACTTCTATTTAATAAAGAAGTATTTCTTCTTAAACTATAGAGATGCTCTGTACCATTATGTGTTATTGAATTTTTTGAATCCAATGCTAAATGAGAATTTAACATAGCATAATCATAATTTGTAGTAATGTAATTTTCAAAATTAATTTCTAATATCTTTTTATAAAAGTCATTTGTAGGCTGATTTTGAAGACGTTCTGCAATTATATTTTTAAGCTCACCATTCTCAGAATTCCAATTTAGTCGTATTCTCTCATAGGTCAGTAAATTGGGTAAAAATTTCATTTCAAATTCTTCTCCTCGCATAAGTTCAACAAGAAGTTCTTCCCAACCCAATGCGGATTTACTTAGATAATTTAATCCATTTCCGAAAAAAAAAGTTTTATTCATTTTAGGTATTTTTATGCATACAATCGAACTTTTTACTAATTTATTAAATTTGAGGCAAAATTATTTAATTAAATAAATAATTTGATATATAGCTACATTAACTGCTATACCCTTAATCACTTTCAGTGCTAATTTATAAGTTTAGGTGAGTTATATTTATTAATTTGCAATTTTTTTTTTTAGAAATTTCAAGTAGTATATCTCACCTCTAAATTTCAATATCTTTATAAAGTTCTTGTACTTTTTCGTTGTGTTCTAAAATCTGGCTTTAACCGCCATCGAGAATCAAAGTGAACTTAATATACCAAGCTAAGATGAAATTTCTTTGTAAAAATAGAAAATCAATTAACTGAAAACTTTAAAATGAAGACTCGAGATTATAGCTGCCGTATTTTTTACTATAAATCATCAAAGCTCCTAATGTTTTTTCCAGTTCCTAAAAAAGGATAATCTTTACTTCTATTGTGATTGATGAAATTGAATTCTTTTTCTTTTATTTTTTCATTCAAATGATCATCACTAAATGAATAACCAGAAACAAATAAATTATCTGAATTTGCAATTGTATTTTCAAAATTCTTAAATAATTTATTATATAAGATATCATTCTTAATTGTGTCAGTTTTCCTAGTTCCTGTTATAAATTTGGGAACAATATCGAAATTATAATCTTGCAACAACTCATTAGTTTCTGGATTTATTAACTGAGAATTATGCTTGACATAAAAATTTGTTGCCATGTAATAATCAACTTTTTCCGTTGGTTTTGAAAATATTCCTTCTTTATTGTAATGCCTAAATTGATAAAAGTCTAAACTCCCGTGCAGTTTATGAATTCTAATTTTTTCTTTAAATTCATTATTAAAATAAGGAACAGGTTTATTATTATGCATAATCGGTGAATTTTCAGTGTTAAACCCCTTTGAATAATTTATTTTATTGATTTCTAATAAATGTTCTAGTAATATATCGTGGTTTAGCGTAAAAATATCTACTTCGTCGAAAGATCTAATATAGTTTGTAAATCCTTGATATATGTTAATCAGTTCATCGTCTTGTCTCGGAATTATTGAGAGTATGTCGCCAATTAGATAATTTAGAATTGCACTGACTTTTGAAAACTGCTTGTGGTCGAATGCAAACACATAACTTTTATAATATTCTTTATTTTTTTCTTCAAGGAGAAAAGGCCTATCAGTCAAAAAAGACTTCTTTGCAGTTTCAAATAGATTTTCAACCCAATCAGAATTTTTAAAATTATCAATTATATATTGATAAAAATCTTCATAATAGATAAAAGTACCCATGTCTAAAACATACTTTTTCACAAGCTCATCAAAAACATAAGAATAAGCTAAATAGTCAAAATTTAATTTTCCATTGTGTATAAAATTTTCATCTTTATCATCAATCCAAAACCATTCGCTTGAAGAAGCCGAAAGAATTTTTTCTTTTAAGTCTCGATTAAACCTTTTTGCGATTTCACTTGCTGTCGGCATTCCTGCGTTTGCTGAAAATCCAGCTCCTAAAATTACAGTTAAATGTTTTTCCATATTATTGTTTTGATGCTTAAATATTGATCTCAATTGACAGCTAATTGTTTTTATCTACTATAATTGCTGCAAAAAAAGTAAAAATAAGAACAACTTTAGAACAAAACTCAGTATTTTCACCGATTTTTCAAGGAGTTTGTATTGTCTCCTCCTCTAAAACAAAAAATACCAACTTTCGTCAGTATTTTTTAATGTTTTTTTCTTTTAAAGTCCAACCATTTCAAAGAATTTAGATAACTTGATATTCTTAGCTTCACAAATTCGCATTATGGTAATTAAACTAATTTGATAATTTACGTCTTCTCTAATTCTTCTTACAGTTTTCTCGTCAATATTATTTTCGGTTGCAAATTGACTATTATTATTCATTGGAATAACCCATTTATCCCTTATAAATTCAACAACTTTTCTATTTGCAATTTTCATAAAAGCAAATAAAAGTGATATTGCATGAAATAATTCGGACTTAAATCCGAATTGTCAATATTTTTCATATATTTGTAAAATAAGTTACTGCTTTGTAACTTTGCGATAGTTCAAAGAAATATAGAAGCTATTGCTTAGATTCTCGACTAGAAAACTGGCACTTTTCAAAAAGCGACGAGTTGATAAGTAAATGTGCCCACGACTTCGGCGTGGGCTCACTTATCGTTGCTTGGTATGCCAGTACCACTAGTCGGTAAGTTGAGTTCCACGCCTTTTCTTTTGTGCAAGATTTAATGAACAGGGGATACAATTAAGAGTAGAATTCGCCTTATTGACCTAAGCAGTTCCTTCCAGCAATAATTTAGCTAAAAACGCTGCTTATGAAAAGAACAGAATTTTTGCCCCGGAAGTTGAGCAATCTTCAGTTGTACGAACTGTTGAAAAAAGGCAATCCTGCCTCTCTCGAACACATTCATCTACGCTACAAAAGACTTCTTTTCTGGGTTGGAAAGCAAGTGCTTGAGGATGATTTTGTAGTGGACACCATCGTTCAGGATACATTCCTCAAATTGTGGCTACACCGCGACACCATTGAAACTCCGAATCATATTCTTGGCTTTTTACGGTTTGTTATGAAAAGAGATTGCATATCTTATGTCACTAATCCAAGAAATAAATTCAACCGATTGATGGCTTCTCTTGAAAGTTTTGAGAATTATCAGGATTATCTAGCAGGTTATGACCCGCTAAAAGATAAAGAGTATCTTCTCAGTCACGAATCCGATCAGAAAAATTTCGATGAAGTCAAAAAGATTTTACCCGTTCTGGATCCCAAAAGGAAACACCTGATTGAACTTTGCCTGGAATATGGCTTTCAGCACAAACCAATCGCAGAAGCAATGGGAAGTAGCGTGAAAGACATCAGCAATGAGGTGAGCAGAGCCATAGATGACCTTCGGAAAATTCTTAAAGTAAGTTCTTTTGAACAGCCACAGGAAAAAGCTTTCGATAACAAGGAGCAGTCAGAAAAACTCAGTAGTCAACAACTCGATATTTTGAAGAGAAGGTTTGAGCAGAAATCTTCATTTACCGTGATTGCACAAGAACTCAAATTACCTGAAAAGGAAGTACATCGGGAATTTCTGTATGCATATCAACATTTACAAAATCAAAACACTTCTGAAATACCTCGTTGAAATGGAAAAAGACACGATGACATTGACACGAAGAATTCAGCTGCTGATCGATCTTCCTGCAAATGAACAAAAAGAAATGTGGGAAAAACTGTACCGGTATCAGAACCGCTGTTTCCGGGCAGCTAATTTAATTGTTTCTCATCTGTATGTTCAGGAAATGATCAAAGATTTCTTTTACCTCACAGAAGATGTCCAATACAAACTAGCGGATGTAAACAAAGATAAAATGGGAATATTTACACGATCGAAAACACACACAACTGCACGTATGGTTTTTGATCGCTTCAAAGGAGAAATTCCTACCGATATTCTGGGAAGCCTGAACAATACGATTCAATCAACCTTCTCTAAAAACAAAGCCGACTATTGGCACGGAACAAAATCACTGAGAAATTTTAAAAAAGAGATCCCAATTCCGCTTCCAGTTAAATGCATCAGCAAAATGAAATATGATGAAGAAAATAAAGCGTTTTGCTTCAATATGTTTGCTATTCCGGTTAAAACCTATTTAGGGAAAGACTTTTCTGACAAGCGTTTGATAATGGAACGCCTCTTAAAAGAAGAAATAAAGCTATGCACATCGCAGATTCAGCTAAAAGCAGGGAAAATATTTTGGCTTGCCGTCTTTGAATTTGAAAAAGAAGAACACCTTTTAAAACCTGAAATTATTGCGGAAGCTTCCCTGTCCCTGGAACATCCTATTGTAGTAAAAGCTAACAAGCTGCGCCTCAATATTGGTTCAAAGGAGGAGTTTTTGTACCGGAGGCTTGCGATCCAAGCAAGTCAAAAAAGGATTCAAGACGGAGTCGCCTATGCCCGTTCCGGAAATGGAACCAAACGGAAACAAAAGGCATTGTATAAAACAGAAAATTTGGAAAGCAGATATGTAAGTCATCGGCTTCACTTGTACAGCCGGAAGCTTATTGATTTCTGTATCCAACAACAAGCGGGAACGCTTATTCTCAAAAATCAGGAAGACAAGATAGGCATTGCAAAAGAACAGGAATTTGTGCTTCGCAACTGGAGTTATTATGAATTGCAGACCAAAATAAAATACAAAGCAGAAAAAGCTGGCATCGAATTGATCATTGGATAGCTTAAAAAAAATAATGAGGGTGCTTGTACACCCGCAGGGTGAGGTCGTGAACACTCACTAAATACTCAAGAGTATATACAACGGCGTGGGCTCCTTTTTTTTGCCAAAAAGCTGAATGCAAAGAACTGACAAATAGCTGATAGAGAACAGAAAAGAATTATGTAACAAATTTCTAATTCATTGAACGAAAGCTTACGGATTTTTATAAAGCAATAGTTTTATTAATGTTTGTTAATTCAATTTTATATTTTTTTGTACGAATCTATTTTTTTTCTACTCAAATTATGAAAAAGGAAATACGGAGGACAATAAAAAGGAGAAACGTACATTTCTCCTTTATCCCGCCGGTCGTAGAATACGATGTTAGCAATAGTATTATTTAAGCGTATACTATTTTTTGTTTTTGTTCCTCAATTTTTTCTTCTAGTAAAAACTGTTCTTTACTTTGTACAAAAAACCATCCATCAGTAATTTCTGTACTTAGCTGATTTTTACAGACACTGCATAACACCTTATGTTGTTTTTTATCTTCTGAAAAAAATAATTTATTCTCAATAATTACATTTTCCGTTTCGCATTTTCGACATTTGATTTCTTTTCTCATACCAAATATTTTTATAAAAATAGTCTTTTTAAATCATCTGAACTCCGCTGATGCAAATAATTTGAGGTACACCAACAATTATTGCAGGTTCTTAGAGTAAATTTACCTTTAAGTTGATGATCTTCTGTTATAATATCATTAATTTTTTCTCGTGCTTTATTAAAAAGAATAGTTTGCGTATTATCACTTTCAGTAATAACCACTCTAGGATCATCTACAATTATTCTTCTAACATAATCAAATAAAATCGGATGATTATTATTTCTAATTGTTATCATCTTTCGTTGCCTTTCAATTGAATCCCATTGCTGCCTTAATTCTTCGACTGACATAAAATATCTTTCTTCATTAGTTGAATCAACAGGCCAATAAATTGGGTTATTTTTAGTTATCCAAATTTCAAAATCATTATTTCTAACTAATTCTCTATCTAATTCAAACAAAATAGGTCCATAATGATTTTCTCGTCTAAAATAAGTATGTAAATCACTCGTATCGATAAAAATATCATCCCATACATTCAAAACTTTATCAGCAGCATCTGAAGATTGGGAGGTTTGAATTAAATCATTTTCTTCAACTAGACCACGAGACATTAAGCCTCCATTTTCAAAATATGTTATAGATGTGCGTACCGTATTTGCGTGATATAAGGCTAAAATTTCCTTTTCAACTAAAAATTGATATAATTCTTCATTGTTTAAACGCATAACTATATTATTTATGTCAACTTCTAAATTTACGCATCGCGTCAATTTGACTTATATATTTTTTGTAAAGATTTTTCTAACGCTAATATAAAGTTTATTTTCATAATTGATTGTTAACTGCTTACAATTATTTTCATTTAATTTTCGCCATATTTTTTCTCTTTTCACCAGCAATTTTTTTTATATATCCACCCAAAATTCATAGAACCTTACTCTTAAAAAAATGATTTCCAAAACAAAAAAAACGAGTTCCGAAGTTTTTTTCACCCTTTTCTCAGAAAAGGCAAGAAAGTCTAGGTAGTATAAAATGTAAATTTTGTACGTACAAAGACACATCTTGCTATATAGCTGTCATCATTTAGAAATTTTATTTAGTCTAGTATATTTTAGACTAGCAGGTATAGATGATTTTAGTCTAGTTTCGGTCTCTTAATAATTGGAAGATTAGATAGCGAAGAACTTTTGTAAGAGTCTGAAAACTCAAGTGTATTCATATTTTTTTCGAGAGTAGACTGCCAATTCAAAATAGGTCTTCCCAATGAATTTTTCCAATCTGCTTCCTCCCATTTCTGAAATTTCTGAATCAATAAATTATCTAATTTTTCTGAGTAGTCTTTTAAAGTTTTTGCAAAATCCATAAACTGTTTCAGGCTAGGATATTTGGAATGTGAATTATTCACAATAATTTCCGGTTCCAGAATCTGATCTAATTCTTTAATAAAATCTTCCTTTATTTCACTTTTTGCTATTACTTTTGAAGAGTCATTTCCTTTTAAAATGAAACGATTCGGAAAACCACGATTTCTATTGTAATCTAAAAGCCCTAAAAGTTTGAGCTTATTTTTCGCCGTGATGATCGTTTGTCTGGAGAGACCAAGTTCTCTTGCCATTTCATAGTCTGATAATTCAAGTTCTTTTTGCATATCCTCATATTTGTAAAGGATAAATGTAAAAACGGCTATGGTATTTGCACCAATTTTATTCTTTGAATTTAACTCAAAAATTTTTTCAAATAAGTTTACTTCAAAAGTTTTAGAATTTTTCATCGCTTAAATCTCGGTTTAGACTGGTTTTCAACTTCACTGGTTTTTTGATTAAGATATTCATTCAAATCTTTAAAATCTGAATATAAAACCCTACAATCTTTCGCATTTTGTATTTCACTACAAATGATTTCAACAGCACGGTTTCCAGCTACATCATTGTCAAAATAAAGCTCCACTTTTTCATATTTTCCGAGTGAATTTTTAATATTATGAAGCATCGAAACAGAATTCAAAATGAGATAATCAGAAGGTTCTTTTTCTAATTCATTTTCTAAATTTTTAAATGAAAGAAAATCGAAAAAACCTTCGAAAATCCTAACTGAATTTGAATTGTTCTTAATTGTAGAAATATCTTTTTTGCCCAAGCAAATTTTGGAGTATTTATTACGAATTTCGTAACCACCAGAATCGTTTTTGAAACCAATTCCGAAATAGTTTTTATCGTTCATTCGGTAATGAATTTCTTTTAAAAATTCGGTCTGCTTCTCAACTTTTCTTTCTTTTAAATATTCCAAAAGTGCAGGATGTTGAATTTCTTTTACATTAATCATCTCATAGTTCTTTGAAAGGTTTTCCAGTTTACTATTGGAAATATTTTGCTGATGAAAAGAAGAGAAATTCTGATTTTCTGCCCAAATTAAAACTTCACTTACAGATGCATTCAAATATCTTTTCATAAAATCGATATTTTTTCCACCGATTCCTTCAGAGTGCAAATACCAGTAGTTTAGATTTTTATTAATTTTAAAAGAGGCGTGGTTCTCTTTGGCAAATGGATTGAGAAACCACGCTTCTTTTTCCGATTGTCTCGTGGGAAGGTGTCCGAGAGAAAGGAGGAGTTCTTCCAACGGGATTGTATTAAATTGCTTGCAGTTCATTCGTATATTTTCTATGTTTTTTTTTAAAAGACTTACCTAATTACCAAAACCTTGATAATTAAAATATTAAACTCAATTCCCCATCTTACCATAAAATACCTACTTACCAAAATTTTATTTTATAGGTAATTTCAGGTAGTTTTAAATAATTGGATATACCTAAATAATAAATTGGTTGTCAAACACTTAAAAGATTTAGGTAAGTAGGTAAATGATTATGTAGTATTAAAATTAATTTGCGATTTTCGACCGAATGAGGTAACCGTAAATTTGTCTTTGCGGATTTTTAACTCTGGGAAATTTGAAAGAGGATAAAGCCCTTCCAATTTTCAAATGATTGAGACGAATTCCGTGAGCATTTAGATCAATCATTACTTCTGTTGCGGTTTTAAATTCCTCTAGATTGTCAGATGCTTCATAGAATTTACTCACCATTTCCTGTTCTAAAGTCATTTGTGTGAATCGCTCATTTCGTTTTTCGTTTTCGGAAATATCTGCTAAAGTGAGTTCAGGATTGTAATTTTGTCGTTTGTAAGCGTTGAAATAAGCTTGAGCCCAAACTTTATCAATATCAATTTCAGATGAATAATTGAAGTTGATCTTCTCGATGACCTCAAAAATAATCCATCTAACGCTTCCGGATTCGTCTGTTAGAAAGTCCGTTTTGTTGGTAGAACCCACGAAACTGCAAATTCTTTCCAGATATTCGGCTTTCCTTGCATAAGGCAATCTTTCGTTGATATGCGTTTTTGAGATCATCGCTTTCAAAGAATTGATGTCAGCCTTTGCCAAAACCGAAAGTTCATCTAAATTGATAATCAAATTTTTGCACAATTTAATTCTGCTATCTTTATCCAAACCAATATCTTCCGAGAGGTAATTCGTTAGTTTTTTAGGAATAAAAAATCTTAAGAATGTTGATTTTCCACTATTCTGAATGGTATTTGCCAAAACCAAACAATGCTTATTGATTTTCTCTTTTTCTAAAGCACAAAAGACTGCTCTGGTAAACCATTTTTCAACGTGGTACAAAAATTTTTCATCATCATTAGTCTTCACATAACTGCATAATTTTGCAATATGATCTTCGCCATCCCAATCCTCCAAACTTTCAATATATTCTGAAATAGGATTATACTGTTCTATCAAATGGCTTCTGACCAAGATTTCCAATTTATTAATCGGTATATTAATTCCAGATTGAATGAGCTCTATATATAATGAGTTTAAATTTAGATCTGCCCATTTTTTATTTTGTATCAGTTTGATTTCAAACTCCAGAGATATGGTATTGAATCTTAATGAATACTTCGAATTGAGATAATTTAGAGTGCGATCAAAAATGGTTTTACCTTCTGTACCATTTTGATACAGAGTATTTTTCTCTTCCATAAAAACATCTGGGTATTGTGGAAACGGAAACAAATAATTATTATATTTGTACCTTACTTCCAAGTAAAACAAAGATTTTAAGCCTAACTACTGCTGTAGTTAGGCTTTATTTTTTGCGTAAAGAAAATTCTATTGCTTCTTGCTGAATTTCATCATTTGATTTATGGCTGTTTTTCAACAACCATTCGTCAATTTTTTTGCGTTCAAAAAAGAGAACTTTCCCGTTAGGTTTAGAAAAAGGAATACTGTGCGAATGAACTAATTTATAGATGTAGGATTTTTTAAATCCGGTGTAATCTGAAAGTTCTTCGACATTCAGAATTTCCTTTAAACCGAAAATATGTTTTTCAATTCGGTTGAGTTTGTGCAGAATGATTTCGTTATTTTCCATTGCTTTCGTTTAACAAATTTAATGAAGCAAAAGTCATCATAGAAAATCATAAAAACAATAGAGTCAAACAATTAAAGGCAAAATAAGAATGATATGGATTAATCTGGAATGTCAAAAGTCTAAAAAAGAATAATCTGGATTAAAATAGACTCAGTACAATTTTACTAACTAAAATATTACTCTACCTAAAAGTATATATTTTACAGTTCGATATTTAGTTCCGGGATAATCTCAGCAGCTTCTTTCATTTTGCTATCCACTATTTTTGCATAAATCTGTGTAGTTCTCAATTCTCTATGTCCTAATCTTTTGGAAACTGTATAAATATCTGCACCATTTTCCAGAAGTAAGACAGCATTCGTATGTCGAGCTGAATGAAAAGTAATATGTTTGGGAACCGCAGCACGATTGCACCAACGGATAATTTCAGTATTGTAGGTCATTCCATATTTCAAACCTTTGAAAACTCGTTCTTGGGGATCCTGTCTTTCGCCCAACAGTTCTCTGGCTTGTTTTGAAATATAAAGGTATTCTACACCCTCTGTTTTTTCTTGTCGGAAATTGACTCTGGAAATATCACCTTCATCACGGACTTCTTTCCAAATCAAAGTATTTATATCCGACCAACGTAATCCGGATAAACACGAAAAAAGAAAAGCTTTTTTCAAAACCGGATATTTACATTCCGCTTTTGCTAATCGTTGTAGTTCATCAAAAATCAGATATTCTCTTTGGCTTTCAGCCTGCTCAAATGATTTAATTTTTGCGGCGTAATTTATCGTCAAATATCCATTATCAAAAGCATTTCGAAGTGCGGCTTTAAACTTATTGAAATAAGAATACTTTGAGTTTTGAGAAAGAGGCAAATCACTCTTACTAATTGCATCCTTTTCAAAGTATTTCCGAACTTTTTTAATGAAATATTCATCAATTTCCTCAAAAGTTAAATTCTTTGGAACTACTTTTTTTAAATGTTGGTAAGTAGAGTACCAATTACCATAATTATTTGAAGAATCGAGGGTTCGTTTTTCTTCGGCAAGATCAGCGAAGAAATTTAAAAATACACGTTTAGCTTTCGCAGTATTTTTCAACTCAAATCTTCCTTGAGCATATTCAGCTTTTCGAATTGCAATCACATTTTCTGCAAATTCCAAAGCTTCTTTATTTTCCTTTTTTTCTTTGGCAGTCTTTGGATCTATAATTAGATAGGTGTCTAAATTCTCAAAATTTCTCAGATGCTTTCTTTTTCCGTCATCAGTAATTTCAGAACCACGGTAAAACTCGATTGACAGACTAATCCTTCCGTCCTTTAATTTTCTTTGACTAAGTGATATTTTCATAAATTCTGTTTTGTACTACTTTGTACTACTTTTCACTATTTTCGAGGTATGAAGTAGTACAAAAGTGGTACAAATATACAAATATAGTCTAATAAGAGAAAATAAAATTTATATAACTATCTGATAGTCAAACAAAAGAAAGAAAAAGAAATCAAAGAAAAGCTAATTTATTTCCCGATACAAAACTTAGAAAAAATATTTCCTAAAACTTCATCATTCGTCACTTCACCTGAAATTTCGCCAAGATGTTCCAAAGCATTTCTCAGTTCATAAGCCAAAAGCTCGGTTGAAATCTGAAAATTAATAGCTTCTTTCACTTTATTCACGGCATCCAAAGACTTTTGTAGTGCCTGAAAGTGTCGTTGATTGGTAATGATGACGTTATTTTCGGAAGTTTTCAATTGCTCTACATAAGAAGACAATTCGTTCTTCAAATCCTGAATGTTTTGATTTTCAACGGCGGATATTTTTATAAAATCAAACTCATGGACAATTTCATTTCTAAAAATTTCTTCAGCTTTTTCGTGTAGAGTAGGAATAACTTCATCAATTTTTGTTGCACAGATAATAAGTTTCAGATCATCTCTCAGTAAAGATTTTATCATCTCAATATCTTCAGAAAAATCTTCTGTTGCTGCATCGGCTAAGTACACCAAAATATCTGCATTTTCTACTTTTTCTTTGGCCTTTTTCACTCCGATGGCTTCAATTTCATCAACTGTTTCACGCAAACCTGCAGTGTCGATTAAGCGGAAAGCATGACCTTTAATGTGAAGAATTTCCTCAATCGTATCTCTCGTTGTTCCTGCAATATTGCTCACAATCGCTCTTTCTTCCTTTAGCAAAGCATTCAGAAGGGTAGATTTTCCGGCATTCGGTTTTCCGATGATGGCAACGGCAGTTCCGTTTTTAATGGCGTTTCCGTACTGGAAACTTTCAATTAGGGAATTTAATTTTAATTCAATTTTATCTAAAAGCTGATTCAATGCAGAACGGTCTGCAAATTCCACATCTTCTTCCGCAAAATCAAGTTCCAATTCAATTAAAGAGACAAAATTTAGCAGATCGGTTCTCAAAAACGAAATTTCATTCGTAATTCCACCTTTAAGCTGATTGATTGCCACTTTTCTTGAAGCCTCATTTTCGGAAGCAATCACATCGGCAATTGCTTCAGCCTGAGAAAGATCAATTCTTCCATTGATGAAAGCACGGAGTGTAAACTCTCCCGCCTTTGCCATTCTGGCTCCGTTTTTAATAAGTGTTTCCAGAATACGTTTACCAATATGCGGCGAACCATGGAAGGTTATTTCCACAGAATTTTCCGTCGTGAAAGTTCTCGGAGCCAAAAAAATCGAAAGCATCACTTCATCAATCGCCTCTTCCTCATCCATAAAATAACCGTAGTGAATGGTGTGAGATTTTTGTTTTTCAAGATTTTTTGAAGGAAAACATTTCTGAACCACAGTTAATGCTTCATCTCCTGAAACTCTGATGATTCCTAGAGCTCCTATTCCGTTGGCGGTTGCAAGCGCGCAAATGGTATCGTTATTCATGCTGCAAAATTACGGAAATTTAAATGGCAAAACATTCAAAATTTCATGTTGAAAATTCAGTTATTTAAATACTCTAATTACTTAAGATTCTCAACTCTCAAAATCCTCAAACTCTTCTACACTCCAACTTTTTTAGGAGCCGGGAACCTGCTTTCACTACTCGCTTTTCCGGGATTTTTGGCGGTGGCTTTGCCGCCGCCAAAAATCCCGGAAAGAGCTCAAACATGCCGTTCAATCAGGGCTAAAAAGTAGTGTGTAACTTAAAAATTTCTCCAAAGTATGAAAAATCATCAATTTTTTGTAGATTTAGATAAAGCAAATGCAATTTCAAAATGCAGATTATATTTTCATTCAATTTTAAAACAAATACATAAAAAGACTTAGAAAATGGGTATTGCAGCATTATTTTTAATTGTCATTTTAGTCTTGATATTCTTTATTCTAAGAATTCCAAAACTGACTATTGCAAAGAAGATTCTCATTGTTATTTCTGTTTTGTTATTGTGCATAATTATCATGGCTTTTATTTTCATAACAGGTTTTGAACGTGGGCGAATGCCCAAAAGGGAAGAAATAGAATCTGTTCAGGAGAATTTTGATACGATAAAAAAAACCGACACCAAAGCGATCTCTGAAGACACCAATAATGTAGAAACGAATTATGAAACCCCAAAAACAATATTCAGTATTGAAGGTAATTATGAATTTAAAAAAGGAAATTCAACCTGCAAAATGAATGTGACATTATATTATCAAAAAAATCAGTTGAAATATAAGTTAAAAACAGATTCCCATGAATTTTCAGATCATGCCAAAATTGAATTGAATGAGAAAAAAGACGGTTATTATATTACGTTCAAAAATATTGAATGGAGCGAATATTTGGGCGGACTGGATAATGAAGGCGAACCCCTCGAGAAAGATTTACCACTTCCTCGAAACGTGTCGGGAACATTGTATAAAGAAGAAATTATTATTCAAAATTATGGCAACTCGATGAATTATTATGTCGTATTTGAAGAATGTGGGGAAAAATATATTGAATTAGTAAAAAGTAAAAATCATCCCATATTCAGAGATGATTTTTCAAAGAAATAAACTTTCTTATATATAAAGTGGTCGGTTGATGCAAAGCTAAAGTAGTGCTGTGAAATATTTCTCAGGATTTCCACTGAAAATAAAACCGTGAAAATACGGTTGCAAAAACAAATTGTCCTGCAAAGTTATTTACAGGACAATTTTTATATGTTTAATCAATCTTAATAATCTAAACTTCTTAATTTGATCTCAATGGTTTAAATTTACAATTGGCCATTCGCAATTCACTGTTAAATCGGGCTTACCAATTCTAAAAACCATTCCTTCACTTCACCTTCCAAATGTGGGGCAAGCTTTTCTTCACAGGTTTTATGATAAGCATTCAGCCAGTTGATTTCTTCTTCAGAAAGAATTTCTTTTACAATATCATTTTTAAAGAACGGGCAGAACGTCAATGTTTCAAACTCATAGAAAGTTCCATGCAAACTAGTTTCAGATTCTTTCACGGCAATCAGATTCTCATGACGGATTCCGTAGTCGCCTTCCAGATAATAACCGGGCTCATTAGAAACAACCATTCCCACCAAAAGTTCCTGCGGATTCATATCTTTTCTGATATTTTGCGGTCCTTCATGAACGTTCATAAAACTCCCCACACCGTGACCTGTTCCATGGTTATAATCTTTTGCTTTCATCCATAAAGGAAGTCTTGCAATGGCATCAAGCTGAACACCTCTCGTTCCTTTCGGAAACTTCACCATCGATAAACGGATCATTCCCTGCAAAACCAATGTCGAATTGATTTTAAATTCTTCCGAAACTGCTCCTAAAGCCAAAGTTCTCGTAATATCGGTTGTGCCTTCAAGATATTGACCTCCTGAATCTACCAAAATACTGGCGTCATTCGTCACGTCTTTACTTCCTTCAGATTTTGCAGAATAATGCATCATTGCTCCATTTTCTTTAAAACCAACAATGCTTCCGAAACTTTCACCCACAAAATTTTCTCCTGCAGTACGGAATTCTCTCAGTTTTTGTCCGATCGAATATTCATTCATTGCTTCTTTTCCTGCATTGTGAGTCAGCCAGTAAAGGAATTTTACCATCGCAACGCCGTCTCTTACCATCACTTTTCTGAAACCTTCGAGCTCGGTTTCGTTTTTCTGAGCTTTCATCAGATTTCCCGGAACAGCGGCTTTTACAAAGGTATTTTCAATTTTTAAAGCTTCAAAAATCGATTGGTTGCTGTTGGGTGATACTAAAATATTTTCGTTTTTAATGGTTCTCAGATGATTGTAGAATTCTTCGTAAGGCATCATTTTTACCCAAGCTTCATCCATTTGTTTTCTTGCTTCAACTTCCATTTTTTCAAGGTCGGTGAAGAGAATTGCATCATTTTTAGTAATTAAAATATATCCTAAAAATACAGGATTGCTTTCTACATCGCTTCCTCTTAGGTTCAAAGTCCATGCAACGTCATCAAGACTTGAGATGACATGAACACCAACTTCCTGCTCTTCCATTTTCTGTCGGATCGCAGAAATTTTATCAGTCACAGATTTCCCTGCTCTTTCTATTGGATGAGTATAAATAGGATTTTTTGAAGGAGTTCCTCTTTCTTTCCAGACTTCTTTCAATAAAGGAAGATCAGCTAAAGTTATGTTTTTTGCATTCAGTTTTTGATACAGAAGCTCCCAGTTAGAATGTGATGTTGCTAAAGCATTGACAGCCACTTTTCCGTTTGCAGGAATTTCAGAAATAATCCAGTCGATATAATTAGGTGTTCCTTCCATTCCGTCTTTAAAAAGATCAATTCCTGACCCTGCCAATTCAATCGGAGCCTGAGTGAAATATCTTCCGTCTGTCCAAAGTCCGGCTTTATCTTTTGTAATTACCACGAAACCTGCAGAACCAAGAAAACCTGAAAGCCAGGCTCTTTCCTGCCATTCTTCAGGCAAGTATTCGCTCATGTGAGGGTCTGCCGAGTATACTATAAATGCATCAACATTGTTTTTCTGCATTTCTTCACGAAGTGCAGCTACTTTTTCCTTTGAAGTCATTATTTTAATAATTTTAAAGACGTGAAGTTACGCATTTTTAAGGCTCAAAGATCAATCGGAAAGTTAAAATATCTAGAAAGTTTTGTAAGGTGAAGATAGATGCTGGAAGCTGGACGAGGGAAGTTTAATTAGGATATAGTATTAATTTTTTTTCATTTTTTTAGAAAATTTCTTGTAAAAAATACATCACAAATTTGCAGACCAAAAATTACTTCCAGCTTCCGACACCCAGCTTTCAGCACAAATAAATACCACAAATAAATAAGTCAAAACATTTTGGAAAGGTTCTTGCTACTATACCTCTATGGAAACACAGAATTACACCAATCACAGGAAATATTATCCACCCCATCACTTTATTTTTCTTCCATTGTTATTCTTTTTAGAAATATGTGGAATTTATAAAGTTTTTAAAGATTCAGAACATGAGCTTTTATGGATTCTTTTCTCGGTTATTCTTTTCCTGATTCTGTATCTCGCCATTATGGTTCGTCAACATTATGCACTCGGACTTCAGAACCGTTTGGTGAGACTTGAGTTTAAGCAAAGATATTATGAACTGTTCAGCAAAAGGTCAGATGAAGTAGAAGAGAAGCTGAATTTCAGTCAGATTGCAGCACTGCGTTTTGCTTATGATGATGAATTTAAAGAGCTTTTATATAAAGCTTTGCATGAAAATATTTCAGGAGATGAAATTAAGAAATCTATCAAAAAATGGAGAGCAGACCGGAATAGGATTTAAGATTTGAAGTTTGAGATTCGAAATTTTGGTTAATTAAGCAAATATCAAATATCAAATATCAAATATCAAATATATTGATTATACATCCCTCATCCAACAAATAATATTAAACCTAAAAATAAATTATTATGAAAAAAATAACTTTATACAGCATGACTATTATTAGTCTGATGCTTTTGACAAGTTGTGAAGCGGTAGAAATAATCTTCAAAGCTGGAATGTGGTGGGGAATAATTCTGGTTGTCGGCGTAGTAGGCATTTTATTATGGCTATTTTCTCGGGGTAAAAACTCTTAACCAACTTTTATGGATCAATCAGATTTAGATATTATTTCTCATCTTAAGCCATCGAAGATTGTCAAAATTATGAAGGATCCGGTAGCTTCTGCAAAGGCGGTAAATCTTATTTATACCACTGATGCTGAAGCTTCCGGTATTATTCGCCGAAAAAGAGGTAAAAAGTTTCAGTATTTTAAAGGTGATGAAAGAATTAAGGATAAAGAAGAAATTAAAAGAATAAATAGCTTAGTTATTCCGCCGGCCTGGGAAAATGTATGGATCTGTGCTTTAGACAACGGTCATCTTCAGGCAACAGGTTTTGATGTGAAAAACAGAAAGCAATACCGTTATCATCCGTTGTGGAGTGCACTGAGAAATCATACTAAATTTTACAGAATGCTTCAGTTTGGGTATGCCTTGCCTGAAATTCGTTTGCAGCTTGAAAAAGATTTGGCCTTAAGAAATTTCGAAAAAAGAAAAATTTTGGCATTAATTGTCAGCTTGATGCAGCGAACCAATATCCGTATCGGAAATAATATTTACGAAAAATTGTATGGTTCTTTCGGTTTAACAACTTTGAAAGAAAAACACGTGAAAATCGAGGGACAAAAAATAAAATTCTCATTCAAAGGAAAAAAAGGAATTATGCATAATGTCAGTCTGAAAAGCAAAAGATTGGCTAAGTTAATTATGAAATGCAAAGAAATTCCGGGAAAAGAATTGTTTCAGTATTTTGATGATGAAGGAAAAAGACATTCTGTGGATTCAGGCATGGTGAATGATTATATTAAAGAATTAAGCGGTGAAGATTTTACAGCTAAAGATTTTAGAACATGGAGTGGAACAGTAAATGCCCTAATTGCTTTTAAAGAAATCGGTTATGCCGAAAACAATTCTCAGTACAAAAAGAAAGTAAAAGCCGCTTTAGATATTGTTGCTGAACATTTGGGAAATACAAGTACGGTTTGCCGAAAATATTATGTACACCCTTTAGTCATCAACCTTTACGAAAATAATACGATTAAAAAATATCTTGACGAATTGGAAATCATTGAAGAAAATGATGGAAAAGCCGGATTAACTCACGAAGAAAAATTAGTGTTAAAAATTCTTGAAACGGAGAAGATGTGAAAAAGTGAATTGAACGGTCAATTCGCTTCGCTTGTCAATTTTTTGGATTGCGAATTTCATATTATAAATATCTTTTAACGCTAAGTCCGTAAAGAAATTTTCACTAAAAAACTTTTTGTTTCCGTCCGAAAAGGCGTTTCACTCAGCTATGGTGCATATTTCATTTGCTGAACGAAGTGCCTTTGCGAACGGAAAATATTTTCAATTCTAAAAAATCTCAGCGCTCATTGCGTTAATATTTTTTTCTAATATTTCCACTCACACAAAAATTGACTATTTGCATTTCCTAGAAGTAAATTTTAAATGTTGTAAATTTGTAAAAAGCAAAAACAAACAATACAACTATATGTCAAAAGCAATTTCGCAAGTACCATTTGCAGTAAATGAGCCGGTAACTTCTTACGAACCGGGATCAGCAGAAGTAAAATCTCTACTTGCAACGTACAAAAAAATGTGGGCAGAAAAGACAGAAATCCCAATGATTATCAACGGTAAAGAAGTGAAAACGGGCGATACTGTTCAGCTTCAGTCTCCACAGGATCATTCACACGATTTCGGTTTTTATCATAAAGGAACAATGCAGCATGTAGATGATGCAATCAACTCGGCTTTAGCAGCAAAAAAGCAATGGAATGAGCTTGGATGGGAACACCGTGCAGCCATTTTCTTAAAAGCAGCTGATCTTTTGGCTGGACCATACAGAGATGTAATCAATGCAGCAACCATGATCGGGCAGTCTAAAAATGTTCATCAGACTGAAATTGATGCAGCTTGCGAATTTATCGATTTCCTGAGATTCAATGTAGAATTCATGACAGAAATGTATTCTGAGCAGCCGGTTTCTGATGCAGGAATCTGGAACAGAGTAGAGTACAGACCATTGGAAGGATTTTGTTTTGCGGTAACTCCATTCAACTTTACAGCAATTTCAGGAAACTTGCCAACATGTATGGCAATGCTTGGAAACGTTGTGGTTTGGAAGCCTTCAGACAAACAAATCTATTCTGCAAAAGTAATCATGGATGTTTTGATCGAAGCTGGTCTTCCTGCAGGCGTTATCAACATGATTTTTACGGATGGAAAAGAAACGGCTGAGAAAGTTTTGGCACACAGAGATTTTGCAGGACTTCATTTTACAGGTTCTACAAAAGTTTTCCAGGGAATGTGGAAGATGATTGGTGACAATATTCACAATTACAGAACATATCCGAGAATTGTTGGAGAAACTGGTGGAAAAGATTTTGTAATTGCACATTCTTCTGCAAATGTAGAAGCTGTGGCAACGGCTTTGGTAAGAGGTGCTTTCGAATATCAGGGTCAGAAATGTTCTGCGGCTTCAAGAGCGTATATTCCTCAGTCTCTTTGGGCTGATGTGAAAAAAGTGATGGAAACTCAGATCGCTTCAATTAAAGTCGGTTCTCCTGAAGATCCTTCAAATTTTGTAAATGCCGTAATCGATAAAAATTCTTTCGAAAAATGTAAAGGATACATCGACAGAGCAAATGCTTCAAACGAAGCAAATGTTGTGATTGGTGGAAAAGTAGATGATTCTAAAGGATGGTTTGTAAATCCGACAGTTATCGAAACCACTAATCCTCAGTACGAAAGTATGGTGGAAGAAATTTTCGGTCCAATCTTGTCGATTTATGTTTACGAAGACGCAAAATGGGCAGAAACTTTACAATTGGTGGATTCTTCTTCTCCATATTCATTAACAGGTTCTGTTTTCGCACAAGATCGTTACGCTGTAAATGAGGCTTTCAAAGCGTTAGAAAATGCTTCAGGAAACTTCTATATCAATGATAAACCAACCGGTGCAGTTGTTGGTCAGCAACCTTTCGGTGGAGGTAGAGCTTCAGGTACAAACGATAAAGCAGGTTCTAAAATGAACTTACTGAGATGGACGTCTGTAAGATCGATTAAAGAAACTTTCGTTTCTCCTAAAGATTACAAATACCCATATCTTGGTTAATGAGTAATAAATAATAGGTAATGAGTAATTTTTGCCTGTATAAATATAGCCTCGGAATTTTATTTCGGGGCTTTTGTTTTTATATTTTAAGCTAAGACATTTTTATTATTTGAGAGCCCTGAAAGGGCGACCTCATAAAGCATCGGGTAAAGCCCGATGAAATAATTAATAAAAACAAAAAAAGTGACTCAACGAATCACTTTTAATTTTGAATAATATGTAAAACAAATTTACCAGTCTCTTTTCTTTAAAATCAAATAAGATCCCAAAATAAATAAACCACACCAAACCAAGCAAGCAATTAAGCTTTCTGTAGGATAGGTAAATTCATACTTTAAACCGAGTGCTTTTGCCATATTTAATCTTAACATTGGGTTAGGTATTAAATTAGACATGCTTTCCAGTGGGAAAAGTTTGCTGAAGAAAAAATCATTTTGTAGAATTTCGTTTCTTTGAGCCGCCTGTGTTCCTGCAACTTTTGTGTAAGTTTCAATTCCTCCAAGAATAGATTCTCCTACCCAAAGTACAAAAAATGCAAGGAATACAAAAACTGATTTTCTTAACAGAATTGATAAAAACATTAATAAACAGAAGAATGCAAAAAGTTTCAGGAAATAATTTCCAATAAAAAATATTTCTTTATAAACCAACGACGACTCTGTTGAGGTTGAATATCGGTATCCTAAAAACATCGTAATTCCAAACACAAGAACAGTTGAAATGAATGTGAAAATAATAATGGTTAAAAGTTTTGAACCAATAAATTCTTCTCTGCTTAAACCATCAATGGTATTTTGTTTAAACATTCTGTTACTGAATTCCTGACAGATTGAAAATACAATAATCAACCCTAAAAATATCTTCAGTAAAGCGACGGTCCAGGTTGTAAAATTCCAGATTTCCGGGAAATTGTACATTCCTTGTTCTTTTAGGTTGATGGTATCTCCGAAGAGCTTTAAATCAATCAATCCGATACAAAGGAAAATAATCAATATCGCAAAATATAAAATCGTGAAAACCTTAAACGGTGTATAATTCAGATTTTTATAATATTCTAATTTTAATAATTTCATCATGATTAATTAGTGTTTTTTACAAGTTCAAGGAATTGATTTTCAAGCGATTGTTTTTTCTTGGCTAAATGCGACAAGAAAATACCTTTTTCGGCAAGTTTCTGGTTTAGTGTTGATGCAGAAATCGACGCGTCATCGCGAACCTGTGCTTTTACGAGTTCGCCTTCTGCAAAAACTGAAGTAAACCACTGAAGTTCTTCCAAAGCACTCAAAAGAGCGGAATTATTATCTGCTTTTAATTCAAAAAAGCCTTGGTTGCTGGTAATTTCATCTACTCTTCCCGAATAAATGGCATTTCCTTCTTTTAAAACAATTACATGACTGCAGATTTTTTCGATTTCATCCAAAAGGTGACTCGCAATAATGATCGTAATACCCTGTTTTGCAATAGTACCAATGATTTCTCTGATCTGGATAATTCCTTCAGGATCTAAACCGTTTGTAGGCTCATCCAAAATCAAAACTTCAGGATTGTTGAGTAAAGCCGAAGCAATAGCCAGACGTTGCTTCATTCCTAAAGAATACGTTTTGAACGTGTCTTTTTTTCTTTCTAAAAGTTTCACGGTATTCAGAACTTCGTCAATTCTTGAATAAGGAGTTCCTTTGATCTGGGCAACAATTCTTAAGTTGGTTTCTGCGCTTAAATAAGGGTAGAAATTGGGTTGTTCAATAATCGCCCCTATTTTTTTCAGTGTTTCGGGATCAGTTCCCTTTTTACCAAACCAAAACCAGTCGCCACTCGTAGGATTGATGGTTGAAAGGAGCATCCCGAAAGTAGTAGATTTTCCACTTCCGTTAGGACCGAGAAGTCCGTAAACATTACCTCTTTCCACATCGAAAGAAATATTGTTAACAACGACTCTCTTGAATTTTTTTGTCAGATTCTTTACTGATAAAATTTTTTCCATGTAGTTCAGTTATATATTTTGATAAGTTTCTCTTTTTTGTGAAATGTTACAATTTTTTTTAAGAAAAAAGTAAAAAGTAGGAAGAACCAAGTAAAAGGAATCAAGTAAAAGTGCTAAACATCTATATCCCGAATCCCGAATCTCGAATTTCAAATCCCAAATCTCAAAAATTTTTCATTATATTTGAGTTAAAGATGTTTGTATGAAGTTAATCCAGCTTGCAAAAGAATTAAATGTTTCCGCTGAAGCCATTAAGCAGTTTATTCAGGATTTTGATCTCGATTTGATCGACTGTATCACCACCAATTTCGAAGTGAAAGAAGATTTTGAAAAATTTGCCCGTGAAAATGTAGATTTTTTAAAATTATATGAAAAAGATCTGGATGAGAACAAAACCGTAGAGCAGATCGCAAAAACCATCAATCAGCCCAAAGAAAAGGTAGAAAAAGCGATTAAGGAAACCGATGCAAATATTTTTGATAACGGATTATTCCGTTCATCTATTTCAAGTTATGGAATTGATCAGAAATTGGGCGGAAATTATAAGTTTGTTTATAATTATTTCGGAACTAAAACCAGTTTACAGCAACGTGATTTCATCGGTTACAGGGATCTTTATTTTCATATTTCGGGAATTTTGGAACCTTTTCTAAATCCACAGCAGATAAAAGACTGGGGAATAAACAAACCCGCAGGAATTGTTTTGTATGGCCCTCCCGGAAGCGGGAAAATTTTTTGGGCAAATAAAATTGCAGAAATCATCAATTATAAATTTAAAGAAGTCAAAAAATATTATCTCGGAACTTCTTTTGTAGATGGAAATCAGACTAATTTCAACGATTATCTTGTGGCAATGATGAAACAAGACAAAGTTTTACTTTTTCTTGAAGACTTTGATGATATTATGATGGAAAGAAGAGCAGAAAACAATGTCGCTTCCTGTAATCTTGAAACTCAGGAAATTATTCTCCATTATATTTCTAAATTTGAGAGTGAGGATGTTTTAATGGTGGGCTCTGCAAATACAGTTGTAGATATTGATGAGGAAATTTTGGCTCCCGGAAGATTTGATGTTTTGATTCCCGTTTTTCCGCCAAATGCTGCCGAAAGATCAGAAATTATCCTGTATTCGATGACCAAAAATCTGGATAAAGATTCATTACTATTTAAAATTCTTAAAAATAATAAAGCTGATAAAATTCCTTTCTGGAACAATATTGCATCCAAAATGAAGGTTTTCAGCAACACCATGCTGATTGATTTTACCCAAAGTCTGAAAAAACGAATTAAAAACCGCTATCAGAGAGTCAAAAACGAGAAAATGGTTATTGATGAGGTTCTTCTGAATGGTGCTTTGCGAGATGCAGCTGCAAAACTTACCGAAGAATACCTTAATCAGATTGCTCAGTTTTTAAATGATGTTATTATCAATAATCTCGATGATTTCCAAATGAGAATTCATGCCCTGAAATCTGAACTCGAAACTTATCAGGCTGTGGAAACACCGAGAAGAGAAATTGGTTTTCAGCATAATGATGCGGAAGAGAAAGATCAATAAACTATTCTCAAGAAATTATATTTTTCCATCACTTTTATTAGTGGTGGATTTTTTTTAATAAATATTTGATGACTTTATTTGTTGTAAATTTTTTATAGTATTTTGTTGATTGGTAATAATTGTTTCTTTTATTATTGTTTTTATTGTTAAATATTATCTAATTTATTTGAAATGTTGTTTTTAAAGCAATTCAAAGATGGGTGAGTATGTGTTGAGTAGGTAATTCTGCGCTTAGAGTAGCTTTTTTTGTGGTTCGTCTTCTATATTTGTTGAGGTTTTTGATTCTGAAAAAACTCATCTTTTTCTTAAAACTAATCAACAATAATATAATCTATGAAAAGAAAACTCCTTTCTCTTGGTGCCGTTTTAGCTTTAACTCAATTAAATGCACAGACTTATCAGCCTTTAACCGTTACAGGATTTAATGCAGATGTTATTGCAAACGGAGTCGGACCTTCTTTGAATTCTACAACCATGAGTTTAGACAAAGACACCGACAATTTTGCGTATATGTCGAAAGATTTTAAAGTAAATTCTTCCGCAACAGCATTAACTTACGGATTGCCCGAAAACGGACTCATTACTTCTGCAGTAACGGCAACAAGTGGTTTAACCTATCAGTTGGCTTCTTACTCAGGAAATAACTCTCTGAGACTTCCCAATGCAAATGACACAGGAACGCTTACTTTAGTAACACCAACTTCAACAAATAATTTATATGTTCTTGCCGTAAGTGGAAGTGGTCCTTCTACCGGAGATATTACGGTTAATTTTTCAGACGGGTCATTTCAGGTTTTTACGAATATCAATTTTCAGGATTGGTATGGCGGAACAAGTGCAGCTATTCAGGGAATCGGAAGAATCAATAGAGCTACAAATGCTTTGGATGCAGCAGGAGGTACAAATCCAAGAATTTATCAGATCCCTTTAGCAATAAGCCCGGTAAGTTATAACAGATTAATTACTTCAGTGAATATTAAAAAAACATCTACAGCGACAACAGTAATAAATGTCTTTGCAGTTTCTGCTCAAGTCACTAATCTCTCTGTTTCTGACGCGAAAAAATCAAAGGAAATCGCAATTTACCCTAATCCGTTTGCAAGTGAATTGAATTTGAAGAACGCTTCAGAGATTGCTTCAATTGAAGTTTTAGATTTTGCTGGAAAAACGATTAAAGCTAATATTCAACCCGAATCAAAACTGAATCTTTCATTATTGGATAAAGGAAATTACATCCTTGTTCTGAAAAACAAAAATGGAACTTTAACTTCTCAAAAAGTAGTTAAAAAATAATATGAAGTATTTTTTCTTTTATTATTATATAAAATAGAGACAATCATTGTGCAATAAGCCGGTTTTAATTAACCGGCTTATTTTTTAGATTTTGATGAATATTTGGTTAAATTTAACGTGTAATTATGATCGAAATTTATTTTACATCATAACTTTACCAATAATTTTTACTCATGAATAACAGCATTTGGGAGCTTGAAACATTTTACAGAAAACGTGATGTAATTATAATCGGAGCTGGTTTTACAGGATTGTGGACTGCAATTTCCATCAAAGAAAAATATCCTGAAAAATCAGTTGTAATTATTGAACGAAATTCTATTCCGTTGGGAGCATCTACTAGAAATGCAGGTTTTGCATGCTTTGGAAGTTTAACCGAAGTTATTGCCGATTCTGAGAAAATGGGATGGGAAAAGACATTGGATTTGGTAAAAATGAGGTTTAATGGTTTACGAAAAATTCAGTCTTATTTTAAAAGTACAGAAATTGATTTTGAATTAAACGGTGGTTTCGAAATTCTAAATGATAATGAACCATTGCAAAAAATTGATGAGGTTAATGAAAAGCTTAAATCAATTACAGGATCAGAAAAAACTTACTTTCTTAATCAGAAAAAAATCAAAGAATCCGGACTTGGAAAATCTGAATATTTAATTGAGAACACATTTGAAGGCAGTCTTCATTCCGGAAAATTACTGCAAAGATTATTAGAAAAATGTTATCAGCTCAAAATTGAATTTCTCTTTGGAACTGAGGTTAAGAATATTGTAGAAAATACAGATGATGTTGAAGTTCAGCTTTCGCAAAGTCTTTCCATAACATCCAGCCAAATTATTCATTGTACCAATGCATTTGCCTCAAAATTTTTAGAAAAAGAAGAAATTATTCCGTCTCGCGGACAAATTATTTTAACCGAACCTATTGAAAATTTAAAAATAAAAGGAACCTTCCATTACGATGAGGGATTTTATTATTTCAGAAATCTCGGAAATCGCGTGCTATTGGGTGGCGGAAGAAATAAAGATTTTGAAACAGAACAAACAACTGATTTCGAGACGACAGAATTTCTTCAAAATCATCTGGAATTTTTTTTGAAAGAAGTCATTTTGCCCAATCAAGACTTTAAAATTTCCATACGCTGGTCAGGAATTATGGCAATGGGCTCAGAAAAAACGCCAATTGTAAAACAAGTTTCTGAAAGACAATTCTGTGCAGTGAGACTTTCAGGAATGGGAGTTGCGCTGGCTCCGAAAATAGGGGAGATTATGGCTGAAATGATTTAATGTATATGAGGAAGTATAAATATACAAACCTCTTTGGAATATTAACATTACCGTTAATTTTTCTGTGCATTTTTATGGCAGGTGGCGGTCATGGAACTTATGTTCCTATTGCTGCTGTTTTTCCATTAGGCTTTATCGGGATATTCTTACACAATGAAAAAGTATCAACACTGTTTTATATTTTTGCAGTTCTTCAGTTTCCTATTTTTGGATATTTTATGGATAAATTTAAAGCGAAAAAGACATTACCATATATTATTCTAATACATGGCTTATTGGTTTTGATTGCATTTTCCCTAAACGCTGTTTTTTAATTTTTCTATCGAATACAATTTTTCACACTCTTAATTTTATCCGTATTTTTGCAAAAAGAAAAAATTCGTGATCAACAACGACCAGATAAAAGAAGTTCAGTCAAGAATTGAAGATTTACACCGATATCTTCAGATCGACAAAAAAAAGATAGAAATTTCCAACGATGATGAAAAAACTGCTGCCCCGGAATTTTGGGACAATCCTAAAACAGCAGAAGTATTTCTGAAGCAGCTTCGTTCCAAAAAAAAATGGGTAGAAGATTATGAAGAGATCAATACTCAGTTTGAAGATTTACAGGTTCTCATAGAATTTGCCAAAGAAGACCCTGATTCTGAAAAAGAATTGGATGAAACCTTTCCTCAGCTTTTAGAAAAAATCGAAGATCTTGAGTTTAAAAACATGCTTTCCAACGAGGGTGATGAGCTTTCGGCTGTTCTTCAGATTACAGCAGGAGCAGGAGGAACAGAAAGTTGTGACTGGGCATCGATGCTGATGAGAATGTACACGATGTGGGCGGAAAAACAAGGCTACAAAATCAGAGAACTGAATTTTCAGGAAGGAGATGTTGCCGGTGTGAAAACGGTGACTTTAGAAATCGACGGCGAATATGCTTTTGGTTATCTGAAAGGTGAAAACGGAGTGCACAGATTGGTAAGAATTTCTCCTTTTGATTCCAATGCGAAACGTCATACAAGTTTTGTATCGGTATACGTTTATCCTTTGGTGGATGATACTATTGAAATCAACATCAATCCTGCCGATATTTCATTTGAAACTATGCGAAGCTCAGGAGCAGGTGGCCAAAACGTAAACAAAGTGGAAACAGCAGTTCGTCTTCGTCACGCTCCGACAGGAATTATCATCGAAAACTCAGAATCCCGCTCTCAGCTTCAGAATAAAGAGAAAGCAATGCAGTTGCTTCGTTCAAGACTCTATGAAATGGAGTTGGAGGAACGTATGAAAGCTCGAAATGAGATTGAAGCCGGAAAAATGAAAATCGAGTGGGGAAGTCAGATCCGTAATTATGTGATGCATCCTTATAAACTGATAAAAGATGTTCGTTCTGCTCACGAAACTTCAGATGTTGATGGGGTGATGAACGGAAACCTTACCCCTTTCCTGAAAGCCTATCTGATGGCAGACGGAACAGCCGTTTCGGATGACGATTTAGACCTATAAAAAATCATGTTTGAATTTTCGTTAAAATATGCTAATAAATTTCCTTGTATAGGGGATTAAGCTTATTTTTGTGAGATAGCATTATATATGGAAGATTTCAATAGTTGGAAAGATTTATTAAACCCAGAATTTTATATAAAAATGGGTGGGTTTTGGCTGATTTTGTTTATCGTTTTCGCCGAAACTGGTTTGTTCGTAGGGTTTTTCCTTCCGGGAGATTCATTACTTTTCGTATCGGGGATTTATGCGGTAGAAATTATCAAGGAAACTTTTGGATCTACAGGAAGTGACCTTTTAGATACAACTATTTTGGCAACTGCGGTTGCTCTTGCTGCGATTGTTGGTAATCAGGTAGGGTATTGGTTCGGAAGAAAAACAGGTCCGGCTTTATACAACAAAAAAGATACAATGCTTTTCAAGAAAAAATATTTGTATCAGGCGCATGATTTTTTTGAAAAAAACGGTGCCTTGGCAATTATCATGGCGAGATTTTTACCGGTGGTAAGAACGTTTATGCCGATCGTTGCGGGTATTGTGAAAATGGATAGAAAAGAGTTTGTACGAGACAACATCATTGGTGGTGTTCTTTGGTCTTTTATCTTGATTTTTGCAGGGCATTATCTTAATGAATTATTCATGGCTCAATTTGGTATTAACCTTAAAGAAAAGCTTGAATTTATTATCATTGTAATTGTTTTGATCACTACCGTTCCAGTAATTCTTAAATTTATGTTCGGCGCTCCTAAAGGTGACCCAAAAACGGAAGATGAAGTTTTGGATGATTTAATTGACAAAGAAAAATAATCAATTTTTAAATTATATAAATGACCTGCTTTTTAGCGGGTTATTTTTTGTTAAAGTAAAAATCTATAATTAATAAGTCAGTTTTGAAGCATGTTTGTCATTCCGTAGGAATCTAAATTACTTTATTTAGCATAGTGAGATTCCTACGGAATGACAAATTAACTGCTGAATTATAGCATTATTATTAAGCAAATATTATTTAAATCAAATTACGATTCAATAAATCAAGCTCAGTAATTCTTTATCCACTCCAAAATATTTGGATAAATTATACTGTCTCTTTTTTTCTTATTGAAAAATCTTGGTGCATGACCGGTTTTATCCATAAAAATCAATTTATGTGGCACATTCATCTTCGTTAAAACAGAATCCAGCGCTAAACCCTGTTTCTGATTCACCAGAAAATCCTGATTTCCCTGAAACAAAAGGGTCGGAACATTCGTCACATTTGCAACCGGACTTGCTTTTTGGAAATCTTTAGACAAACTTTTGCGGTTAAACTTAGTTCCCACCATTTTTTGAATCGTTCCCGAAGTATATTTCGAGTAAAACGATTTTAAATATTGTTCAGAATAAAAATCTGTCGGGCCACTCAGAGAAATAATTTTTTTTATTTTATCGGGATTTTGATAGCCGTACAATAAAGCTAAATGCCCACCTGCACTTTCACCAAGCAGAATATAATTGTTAGGAAGAAGTTCGGCGTTACCTGAAAGCGAATTGAACTTTTCAATCACAGCATTGATATCCTCCAGCTGTTCTTTGTAAGTAAGATGCTTAGAGACCAATCTGTAATTCATATTAATGCTCGGAATATTATTATTAAAAAGCAATTTCTGAATCTGGATCATGTGTTCTTTTCTGCCATATTTCCATGCTCCACCATGAACGATCAAAACAACGGGAGAATCTTGCGGATAATCTGCAGGAAGAAAAACATCCATTTTCTGACGTTTGTGTTCGCCATATTTCAGATTGTAGATTTTCTGGCTGTCTTTTCCCACCCAAACCCTGAATTTTGTATTACATGAATTTAGAATGCAGCTCATTAAGCCCAAAACAAAAAAATGGCAATTGAGAATCAGCTTCTTCATAGAGTAAAGGTAAGGAGAAAATGAAATTTAGTCTATTCTTTTGAAATGATTTTTGTGGTCTAAAAGATATTTTTTTGGAAAATATATCCATCCCGACATATATTCACAATCCAAATTTACTAAAGTCTGTTTTATCGATTTATTATCTTCTTTTAGGGCAATTAAATATCCATAACCGCACGATTTTATATCGGACTTATATTTAAAAACCCATTGTCTTTTCATTTTATTTAAAGTCAGTGGATCATCAATATAAAAATTTCTAAAATCATCAATAAGTTCTCCTTCAACCTGGTGAATTTCCAGTTTATATCTTCCGGAACTAACATCATAATTTTCGAAAAATGAAACAGGCTCTTCCAGTTTTTCTCTGCAGTTGGTAAATAATAAAAAAATTACCATCTGAATAAAAATACTTGCAAATGATTTCATTAAAATTGTTTAAACGTATTATAAAATTACTGTTTTAATCCGATAATTGAATTTCAAAATATCTTTAAATCCCAAATTAAATCTATATTTTTGTAAGACTTAACATTTATTAAAAAAATATTAAAATACTATGGCTTCTGGTTTTTTTGCGATTTTGGATGACATCGCTGCTTTGATGGATGATGTGGCAGTAACAAGTAAAATTGCGACTCAGAAAACAGCTGGGATTTTAGGGGATGATCTTGCCGTAAATGCTGAAAAAGCGACCGGTTTCCTTTCTTCAAGAGAAATTCCTGTTTTGATGAAAATTATGAAAGGTTCATTTATCAATAAATTGATTATTGTTCCTATCGTTTTTCTTCTGGAATGGCTTTATTCACCGGCTATAAAAATTATTCTGATTATTGGCGGATTTTACCTTGCCTATGAAGGTGTTGAAAAAATTGTGGAATTTTTATTTCACAGAGAGAAAAAAGGGCATGAAGTTATTGAAGAATCTGATGATATTGTCGAAGATGGTGAAATTGCAGAAAAGGCTAAAGTAAAATCTGCCGTTACTACAGATTTTATCTTATCTCTTGAGATTGTAATTATTGCATTGGCAGCTGCAAAAGATGGTTATGAAGCATTAAAATCACAGTTTGATCCGTTTCTTGTAGAAGTTGTTACCGTTTCTGTTGTTTCCATTATTGCGACAGTAGGAGTTTACGGGATTGTTGCATTAATTGTAAGAATGGATGATGCCGGTTTTAAATTAATTAAAAAAAGCAACGATAAAGGTTTCTTCGGAAAGTTAGGGCATTTGCTGGTAAAGGCACTTCCTTTTGTAATAAAGGCTTTGGGAGTAATAGGAACAATTGCACTTATACTTGTTGCCGGAGGAATTTTTGATCATAATATTGATCAGCTTCATGACGCATTACCGACTTGGCATGAGACTTTAAAACAGGTAATTTTCGGCATTGTAGGAGGATTGATCGCTCTGTTTTTAATCAGTGGTGGTAAAAAAGTGTATGCATTAGCAACGAAAAAATAATTGTTAGATCCTTATAAAAAATCCTGCTTTAATATTTTGGAGCAGGATTTTCTTTTTTATACGAAATGAATGACTAATATTTCATAAGCTTTACAGGAAATATTTATTTTTGCACCATAAAAGGGATACCATCATGTTTCTCTTGGTTTATTTATGGGTAGAAATTTAAGCATTGATATTTTAAAAATAATTCTGGCATTATTTGTCGTATTTCTGCACATGAATTTTCTTAAAGAAACCCATCCAATGCTTAGTTTTTTATTGGTTAATGGTATTTTCAGAATGGCGGTTCCTGTTTTTTTGGTGATTACGGGATTTTATTTTTTTCATATTGATACAGGTAAAAAGCTTAAGAAATGGTTGTTCAGAACATTTTTACTCTATGCAATCTGGATGCTTATTTATATTTCGTATTGGAAAGATAACGATCAGGTTTGGCTTACCGTAATTTTCGGCTACCATCATTTATGGTATTTGATCGGAACTTTTTTTTCGGGAATTATTTTATTTCTTTTGAGAAATCAAAAAGCTGTTTTACTTTTTGCTTTTGCTTTTCTGTTGTTTGGAATCGGCTATATTGTCCAGATTTTAGGAAATGCACATTATTTTAAAGGAGAACAGGATTCGTTTTTAAATGATTATCTTATCTACCGGAATTTTCTTTTTGTATGCTTTCCTTTCCTGACGATTGGCTTTTTAATAAATAAAATGAAAATCAGTTTCGAAAAATACAGATATTCTTATTTACTGATTGTTTTTTCAGTATTAATGATCGTTGCGGAAGCTTACTTCAATTATATAATGGTCAGCTCGGAAAGTACAGACATATTGTTTTCCTTGTTTTTTGTAAGTCCGATTCTCTTTTTATATTGTCAGAAAATCTATGTTAAAACGCAATCGAAAGTTTTGGCAAGCCTGTCAACGGCAATTTATGTAGTACATCCTTTCATTATGAAATCGGATTTTTATAAGGATATGACTTCGGAATATAAAATTCTAATTTTCTTATTAATTCTAATTCCTGTAAGTTTATTATTGGTTTTATTAAATAGAAAACTGAAGTACTTGCTGTAATTAATCCTGTCCGTTCATTGTTTGAATCAAACCATTTTCATCATATTTCAATTCTCTGATTTTTAAACTTCTCAGATAACTTTTTCCGCCTGATTTTTTGCTGTCGTGATAAAATAAATACCACTTTTTATTGACTTCAACGATGCTGTGATGAGTTGTCCACCCCACAACCGGAGTCAGAATTTCTCCTTTAAAGGTAAATGGTCCGTAAGGATTGTCTCCAATTGCATAGACGAGCTTATGAGTTTCTCCGGTAGAGTAGGAAAGATAATATTTGTTGTTGTATTGATGAACCCAGATTCCTTCAAAAAAACGACGATGCTGATCGCCGGATTTTAGCTGATTTCCGTTTTGGTCTAAAATCAGAACATCTTTTGGCGCTTCAGCAAGCTCTTTCATATTATCTTTCAGCCTTGCTATTTTTGGAAGCAAAGCGTTCTCATCTTTCTGAAGTTCAGGATAATTTTCTGAGTATTGATTGTTTCTGTAATTCTGAAGTTGCCCACCTTTCAAGCCTCCAAAATAAATGTAATATTTACCTTGATCATCTAAAACAGTCGGATCAATACTATATGTTCCTGTAATCGGATTTTTTTCGGATTTAAAAGGACCTGTAGGACTTTTGCTTACAGCAACACCGATTTTAAATAAATCGTCTTTATCTTTTGCCGGAAAATACAGATAATATTTGTTTCCTTTTTTTACGGCATCGGGAGCCCAAAGCTGCTGTTTTGCCCAAGGAATATCTTCGAGTTTTAAAGCAACTCCGTTATCTTTTGCTTTTTCATTGATATTATCCAACGTAAGAACATGATAATCTTTCATATTAAAATGTGCTCCGTTGGCTGCATCTTTTACATCTGTCTGAATGTCGTGAGAAGGATAAATGTATATTTTATCATCAAATATTCGGGTAGAAGGATCTGCAAAATACAAATCATCAAAAAGATACTTCGGATTTTCTTGTGCGTAACCGATTGCATACATGAATGAAAGAACAAATGCTTTTCCCATAAAATATATTTTCGCAGTTAGAATACTACGAAAATAGAGAAAATTTTTAGTTTAATTCATAATTCATAATCACCATTCTCAGGAAGAAATGAACGAAATCCTGTTCTGCATCTCTTCTGCTGATCAAACGGTTTTTATAATCGTAAGATTTAAATACTTTCAGTAATCTTTGATAGGTTTCAAGCTCTTCATCTTTGATGCGGATCTTTACATGACCATCTCTTCTTTTGATGATCTGATCATCCAGAGTTCTTACTCTGAACAATACATCACATAACAATGGTTTTACACCACAATATCTTTCTACAATGTTTACTTTGAAAGAATCAAACGTTATTGCATGAAAGATCAATTTTGGTTGAGAATCGGGTGTACGCAGTTCAAGCTTATAATTCATGAGATGTTTTTTACTATATCCTTTAGGAAATATGTCAAATTAAAAATTGATGTAAATTTAAAAATAAAAGAGACTTTTTACAAGCCTCTTTTTTAGTATTTTTAATTAAATAAATCTTTTACTTTATCAAAGAAGGTCTTTTCTTTTCCGGAGGGCTCTGCAACCATTTCTCCGCTGCTCATTTGTTTTTCGAAGAATTCCTTCTGGTCTTTGGTGAGTTTTTGCGGCGTCCATACATTGATGTGAATAAACATATCGCCTTTTCCGTAGCTGTCGATGCTTGGTAAACCTTTTCCTGCCAATCTTAAGATTTTTCCGGATTGTGTACCTGCATCAACGGTGATTTTTACTTTTCCGCCAACGGTAGGAATTTCTTTTTTCGTTCCTAATGCGGCTTCAGCAAACGAAACATAAAGTTCCTGATGAAGATTGTCGCCTTCTCTTTTGATGGTCTTATCTACTTCTTCCTCCACAATCACCAAAAGATCTCCCGGAATACCTCCAAACGGAGCGTCATTACCTTTTCCTCTTACATTAAGCTGGATTCCGTCTCTTGCTCCTGCCGGAATATTGATCGTAATTTCTTCTTCGTCTTTTATTAAACCTTGAGCATTGGCTCCTGCCGGAATTTTGTCAGCAACTTTACCGATTCCCTGACAAGTTCCACACGTGGTTTGGGTTTGCATTTGTCCGAACATCGTATTCATCACCTTCATCTGCACTCCGGCGCCGTTACACGTAGGACAAGTTTTAGAAGTGGCGCCTTCTGCCATCTTCATTTTTTTTACTTTAAGAGTTTTTTGGGTTCCGTTCACCATTTCTTCAAGATTCAGCTTGATTCTGATTCTCAAATTAGATCCTTTAGCTTGTTGACGACCACCGCCGCCACCGCCAAAACCTCCAAAACCACCACCGAAAATATCTCCAAACTGGCTGAAAATATCTTCCATGTTCATACCGCCGCCGAAACCGCCTCCTCCGAAGCCTCCGTTTCCGCCCATTCCTGCATGACCGAATTGATCATAGCGGGCTTTCTTGTTATCGTCACTCAGGACTTCGTAAGCTTCTGCAGCTTCTTTAAATTTTTCTTCGGCTTCTTTATCTCCCGGATTTTTATCTGGGTGATATTTTATCGCCATTTTACGGTATGCTTTCTTTATTTCGTCGGCACTTGCAGATTTGCTGATCTCAAGAACTTCGTAATAATCTCTTTTTGACATCTTTTTATATGAGTAATTGGTAATAAGTAATTGGTAATCTGCAATTGCTCATTACCCATTACTCATTACTTATATTGTTAGTTTCCTGTTACAACTTTTGCAAAACGAATCACTTTATCACCTAAAGTATATCCTGTTTCGATAACATCTACGATTTTACCTTTCAGCTCTTCAGAAGGAGCAGGGATCTGGGTAATTGCCTCGTGGAAATCTACATCAAAGTTATCTCCGGCTTTTACTTCCATCGTTTTCAGTCCTTTTTCGGTCAGTTTGTTTTTGAATTTGTTGTAAATCAGTTCAACACCCTGAAGGTCTGCTTCGTTACCGTTTTTAGCAATTTCTTTCAAAGCTCTTTCAAAATCATCCAAAACACCCAACATAGAAATCATCATATCCTGATTCGCATACTGGAAGAATTCCATCTTTTCTTTTGAAGTTCTTTTTTTATAGTTTTCAAACTCTGCATACAATCTGATGTAACGGTCTTTTTCTACTGCCAAAAGTTCTTCCGGAGTAGGCTTTTCTGTCACATTTTCCTGAGCTGTTGCTTCAGTTTGGGTATTGTTTTCTTCTTGTTTATTGATGTTTTCTTCGTTGATATCCTGATTTTCCATATTTCAATAACTTTTTACAAGGTTGTTTCACAAACATTCTGCCAAATAAAAAAGCGTGACATTTAGGCAGGAAAAAAGTCAAGGTAAAAGTAAAAAGAATCAAGTAAAAAGATTCACATGAAAATTAAGTAAAGGTTCTTAATATATTTTTAGGAGCTTAATCCGGCTATCCACTGTATCTTTTTTATGGCCGTCTCCTCCCGAAACTTCGGGATCCGTCTGCCACAAAAAAGGATGTCGTTTCTATCCGGGCTATTTACAAACAGTGAAATTGAGATTTTAAGGATAAAATTGTAAGAAAGAACAAATATCTTAGCCCCGATGTTAATCTGCAAATTGTTTATGTTAAAATTTTACAGTTTTTCAGATAGTCTTGTTGATAAGCTATTTTGTTTTTTACCACACCAAAACAAATTCTTAAAAGCTTGTTACAAACAGCTATCAATGC